>JBGTLM010000327.1:0-5219 GCA_041744135.1 Pyrinomonadaceae bacterium | reverse complement strand
AATTCGAACAATTGAACAGATATGAAGATAAAAACAGTCAATAAGCTCAGTGTCTTTTTCGTTGCTTGTTGCTTTTTAATAGGTGCGGGGGCATTAGCTAGTTTATCTGCGCAATCTTCATATCATATTGTTTCTCGTGTCAGAGTTGGCGCAATTACTCCGCAAACAAGCGAGTCCGATCTCAAGAGAATCTATGGTCGCAAGAATGTTCAAAACACTAAAGTTTCTTTGGGGGAACGTGAGTACGAGCCGGGCACAGTGGTTTATCCAAACGATCCTACCAGAAGCATTGTAATAGTATGGAAAGATGCTAGAAGGAAACGCTTTCCTGAACGCATTCAACTCACGGGTGAGAAGAGCGTCTGGAGGACACGACATGGGATCAGTCTAGGCACAAGGTTGAAAGAGTTGGAGCGAATAAATGGCAAGCCTTTTGTGTTATTAGGTTTCAGTTGGGATTATGAAGGTACAGTCATTTCATGGGAAGGCGGAAGGCTTGAGCGGGATTTTGAAAAGGATGGTCGAGTGGTACTGCTCAGGCTGAGAGATCAAACGGCTTATGAGATGTTGAGGGAAGATGGGGGTTCGGTCGCAGGGGATCGTGATTTTCCGTCGAATAATCAGGCGATGCAGAAAATCAATCCCAAGGTTTATCAGATCATTGTTGATTTTCCTTGAGAGGTGCGCTTCGCGAGCATCGCCGCTTAACAACGCATTCAACCCGACCACCCTCAACCCCGCCTCCATCAGCCTTTGCTGAGACATCCCAAGTTGTGCTGACGTCGGGCGGCGGATTAAATCAAGCGTTCGGCCCTACCTTGAAGAGGCGTGAGTCATAGATAATGAGAGCCTTGAGAAACCCAGAAACAATCTCCCCACCTATGGGCGGTTACAGCCACGGCGTCGAAATTCGCGGAGGCCGCACCCTCTACATCAGCGGGCAAATCCCGGAGCGTCGTGATGGGCAAGTTCCACCGGATTTTGAGGGCCAGTGTGAGGCCGTCTGGAACAACATCCGTGAGGTGTTGAAAGCGAGCGGGATGGGCTTTGGAAATCTCGTAAAGGTGACGACCTTTCTGACACATCCGGATCAAGCCGAGAGTAACGGAATGATTCGCCGTCGACTGATTGGCGATGTGCGCCCAGCGTTGACCGTGGTCGTAGCGCAAACGCTGCAATCGCAATGGTTGCTGGAGATTGAAGCCGTAGCAGTGAAAGATGGCTGAGATTAGAAACCCGAACAACGGTTGATTGAGGAGACGTCATCGGCGGCGCGCCTAACAGCAAATAGAGGTGGCCTTCTCAATTGAAAAGACTGCGACGTTTAGCCCGGGACGGCAATCAAAATTCGTTTCTATTGTTGTTTGCTTTTCTGACTCACACTTCATGAACGCTTCATGCTGGCCGCACTTCCTTTAGGTGGAGCAACTTCTCCTCACCTCACGCAGCATCTGCCGGTTCCTATGCCGCGTCGATGGAACCGCCGGTTGCGGTAGACCTTCCGCGATGAGCGAGTTGCCTCACGCACCAGGCCTTGCGCTTTCGGCGTACTTCGCGGGCTCTAAACCGAATGCCCTATTGTCCCCGTCAGTTTCATGGACGGCAACCTCAGCCGCAAGTGAGGATTAAGCGAATGATGGCTATCGATCTGCGCCTGCCGCCGCCCATAGTGTCTACTGCTTACTGTTCTCGCGCTCCCAATGACGATGTTGAGCAATGGCCGAGATAAAAGCCGTGGCCACATTGTTCATCGAAGCATCACGACTACTCACAACGCCTTCATTTACCGCGGCCTGTTTTTCAGACGCTTCCGTCTCGATAAATTTTCCAGGGAGAGAAGTGGCCAACAATTCAACGCCGGCGCCGCTGGCCGCGATCGCCTTGCAGTGCTTGTATGCCTCATACACAAATTCGTGAGCTTCAGCTTGTTGCTTGAGGGCTGCGACGCTGGCGTCCCCTCCGGGAATGTAAACGGCATCAAACAAAACCGAAGAGCCGGTGAGAAAACTAAAGTCCACTTTCAGTTTTTCGCCATTGGCTCCAGTCACCACTCCAAGACGCGGCGCAACTGTCTTAGGTGCCGCGCCAGCGGTCAGCAGCGCCTTGTTCATTTCAGCCACGGCAGCATCATCAAATCCATCTGCGAGCAGCACCGCTACCTTGCGCGTCTTTATTGTGTCGTTCGGGAAATTGGGGTTATTGACCTGGCTCAAGGTCGGAGAAATTTCTATCGCCTGAGGCACGCGCTTTGGCTGAAACTTCCGAGGATCGCCATCAGCAGGTATGCTCATGTTCATAGGTTTATCGAGCTTCGCCGGCACGCTTAAGCCGAGGCCTTCGGCGACGCTATTCGCAAGATCCTTATTCACCTGCGCCAGCAGGCCCAGCATGCGCTCTCGGATAGCCGGCGTCTCTAGCTTTCCTAACTCAAAGCGCAAGGCCCGGATGATGTGTGCCTTCTCCGGCTCAGACTGACTGTTGAAGAACAACGTCGCCTGGCTGAAGTGGTCGAAGAAACTTGCGCTACGCGCACGAATTTTTTTCGCATCAATCCTTTCAGCAAAACTGGTGAAACCACCCATGTCCGCTCCAGCTTGAAAGGGGCAGCCTCCTCTAAGTGTATTTGGCTCGTAACTGGTCTGGCCACGGTTCACCGTTTGACGCATGAAGCCATCGCGCTGATTATTGTGCACAGGCGCCACCGGACGGTTGATTGGTATCTCGTGGAAGTTTGGTCCTCCCAGGCGAATTAACTGCGTATCCGTGTATGAGAAGAGACGGCCTTGCATCAGCGGATCATTGGTGAAATCAATCCCCGGCACGACGTTACCCACGTGAAAAGCTACTTGTTCCGTCTCTGCAAAAAAGTTGTCCGGATTACGATTGAGAGTCAGCTTTCCGATTCGACGCACGGGAACAATCTCTTCGGGAATAATCTTCGTCGGATCAAGCAGATCGAACGCGAAGCTGTGTTCGTCTTTCTCTTCCACAATCTGCACGCCAAACTCCCACTCGGGAAAATCGCCGTTTTCGATGGCTTCCCAAAGATCGCGGCGATGAAAATCGGCATCTTTGCCGGAAATCTTCTGCGCTTCGTCCCAGACAACCGAGTGTAGGCCGAGCAGCGGCTTCCAGTGAAACTTTACAAAGCGCGCTTTTCCTCTTTCGTTGATGAACCGAAAGGTATGAACGCCGAAACCCTCCATCATTCGCAGGCTTCTGGGGATTGCGCGATCGGACATCACCCACATAATCATGTGCATTGATTCTGGCATCAGCGAAATAAAGTCCCAGAACGTATCGTGCGCTGATGCCGCCTGCGGCATCTCGTTGTGAGGTTCCGGCTTCACGGCATGGATCAGGTCGGGAAACTTAATCGCGTCTTGAATGAAGAAGACCGGCATGTTGTTGCCGACAATATCGAAGTTTCCCTCATTCGTGTAAAACTTGACTGCGAAACCACGCACGTCGCGGGCGAGGTCGGTTGAACCTCGCGAGCCCGCGACCGTCGAGAAGCGCACGAATACCGGCGTCTTAACCGATGGATCCTGCAGAAATCCTGCTTTACTGTATTCGGCCATCGACTCGTATACCTGAAAAAAACCATGCGCCGCCGAGCCACGAGCATGAACAACTCTTTCGGGAATGCGCTCGTGGTCGAAATGTGTAATCTTCTCGCGCAGGATAAAGTCTTCAAGTAAGGTCGCGCCCCGCTCGCCTGCTTTGAGCGAATTCTGGTTGTCGTTTATACGCACACCCTGATTGGTGGTAAGGAATTCGCCGCCGCTATCCTCAGTATTCTTTTGCAGGTCATCTATCTTGGCGTCGTTTTTTTGTGGATCACGCTTAGCGTCTGTCCGGGCTCGTTGCACCTTAGCCTCGCTCGCACCTCGGCCAGCTGGTGCCTTGTCTTTCGCTTTGCTCACTTTCCTCGTGGTCATCGTCTCTCCCTTTGTCCTTTGATGATCGATCAGGTTGCAATTAGTGTTGTACGGAGTCAGACAGGCGAGATGCCTTTCCCTAGTGCCAGTCTTCCCAGTAGTCTACGCTTGCCGTCTATGCTTGTATCTATGCCTTCTTCGCTCGCGACTTCTTTGCTTGCGCAGCTTCGATGGCGCTCGCTACGTCCTGCTCTTCCTCTGGCGGCGGCAGCACTGCCGGCATTCCCAGTGCTTCCATCCAAAGCTCGCGCGTCCATCCGCCTGTGTGATAGAGGTGCTTGTCTTCTTCCGGCTCCACCTGATCATACGCCTGCTTCAATACCGCAGCTGCCTCACCATTTGAGTTCTTCACGATCTCACCAATTAGACTCCAATTAAGGTGATCCTTGGTTTCAGCCAGCGTCACGCATTCTGCGGCAACTATCTGGGCAGCAGCAAGGTCGGGTCCTCTTAAGGCCATCTCCATAGCCTGAACAAGGGAATCCCCGATGTGACGAACAATTTTTCGCCCGGGCGTTTCAACCTCAAGATCCAGATTCATCCCGTGCAGGATGTCGGAGACAACCTGCACGTGTACCTTCGTCTGCTCGAGATACGTGGTCCACTCCTCTTTCAAATCTTCGTTCAGAGCGCAGCGCAATGCGGTTGCGTACACCTGTACCCCGCCCTTCTCCGTTTCGAGCGCTTGATACAACAATTCCGTTACGTGGCTGGTACTCAAACTATTGGTCTTCATATTCCCCCCTGTTGTTGGTTCCGACTGAGTGTTCGTTGCTGAAGAGTGCAACCGCTAGCAAGACGAATGCCGATGTCAAATCGTGGAACTTTGCGCTACTGTCGTCCGATAAGCGAACGCGCGAGGTAGGCAGGCCAGAGGAAATGTTCCAAAATAAGCTTACCGTAACCGCGGTCCTGGAGTGGAATCACGGCGTCGATGATTGAATGCTTGCGCTCCGTCAGATGAAGCATAGCGTTGAGGTCTCTTTCGTATTAGTGCGAGTTCACTTCCCTGTTATTCGAGCGTTTGGTTTCTCCCACTTGGGTGAGCTGATAGCATGTTCAAGGGTGTTCTTCATTGTTGCCTGAATGACTTGAGTCCGCATTTTACTCCGGCCTTGCGCTTTCGCTGTCTACGCGGTTTTATGTATTGAGATTTCATACTGAGTTTCGTAACCGGAGCATCCAACGCGAGAGTTGAGTCCATACTCGTCTAACAAGAGTTAACCCCGCGCCGCGCACTAGACGAGTCGTGCGACGTAAGCAGATCTAAGGAACGTG
>JBGTLM010000326.1:0-14055 GCA_041744135.1 Pyrinomonadaceae bacterium | reverse complement strand
GACTATCCGCTGGCGGTAGACGGACATCTACTAAACGTAACAGCGCTCCAGATGGGGAACCCAAACTGCTGTATCTTTGTCGACGATTTCGAAGCACTCGACTGGCGTCGCCTGGGACGGGCAATAGAGAACCACAAGCAGTTTCCCGATCGTACGAACGTGGTGTTTGTGCGCGTGCAGGATCGTCACACTGTCGAGCTTCGGATCTGGGAACGAGGCGTAGGGGAAACCACCGCCTCCGGAACGTGCTCTTGTGCCGCCGCGGTGGCGGCCATGATCAACGGGAAAACCGAACGGTCGATAGATGTGCTGATGCCTGGTGGCCGGGCACGAATTCAATGGCGTGAGGACGGAGAAGTTGTAATTAACGCGCCGGCAGAACTCGTTTATGCGGGGGATTGGCTTGCGCTACCCTTGTAACGCCTTGGTATTTGCCATTGCAGAGTAAGTGGCTTCGAGATGCTACCCGCCCGTTACTGAGTTTTGAACCGGCCCATCCTTCTGATAATCTCTAAACCAGTCAGCCCGGTAGACCAATAAAGATTGCCCCAATGCCCTCCGCTTTCCTGACATCTTTTAGAAACCAAGCGTGTCTTCTGCTGCTGCTTCTCGTCAGTGTGGCAGCTGCGAGCTGCGGTCGCAATCTAGCTAAACAGACTGAAGCTGAACCCCGCATCACGGCGAATGCTCCGGTTATTCCGACCTCCGTGCAAATGTGGCTCGGCACTCCGGCGCGTAACTTTTACGGCTCCGGCCCGTGGCCGGAGCGGCCTCTGAAAGTGGTCTGGGAATTTGAAACCGACCTAATGTCTGGTCGGCTGCATAGAGAGGGCTGGGGCGGATTAAGCTGGCCGGGACAACCTTCGCTATCGGGGGAGCGCGTTTATTTTGGTTCGGCGGACGGTTACCTATATTGCCTCGATACTCAAGACGGAAGCCTCATCTGGAGTTTTAAAGCAGCAGACAGTCTGAAGACGACACCAACGCTTGCCGGGAACCGAGTTATTGCGAGTGGTCTGGACCATTACGTCTATTGCCTGAACGCGAATGACGGCTCCCTCATCTGGAAGTACAAAACTGGGTTTGAAGTTGATAGTTCGGCGGCCGTAATTGACGGACGGGTTTATTTTGGCGGGGAAGATGGTTTCTTCTATTGTCTTAGTTTAGAAGACGGAGCGCTCGTGTATAAAACGGCGTGGCTGGGTTCAATGGAAGGCAGCTTCTCGGTCGTCGCAGGGCGCATCTACATCGGGACCGAGCAAGGGGATCTGTACTGTCTGGAAATTAGTGATGGATCCACCATCTGGAAATCCCGCCTTGGAGCGGACTCCGACTCGACCCCGGCCGTAGCAGACGGACTCGTTTACACTGCAGCCGAGAATGGGTACGTCTACTGTTTCAAGCAGGCAGACGGTGAGCTGGTGTGGCAGTTTAAGGCCGAGGGCGGCCTAAGTAAGATCTACAAGGAGCGCAGTGGGTTCTGGGCCAGTCCCGTGGTTAGGAGTGGTCGCGTTTACATCGGTTCAAACAATGGCCAAATGTATTGCCTGTCCTCAGACAAAGGCCAAGTCGTCTGGCAACACCAGGTGCGGGCACCAATCTGGGGAACTTCACCCGTAGTAGATGGTCGTGTCGTATTCGGAGACAAGGCAGGATGGATGTACATGCTCTCAGCCGACGATGGGCGACGCCTGTGGGAACTAAAAATTGGTGAGAACGTCAACGCAACACCAGCTATCCTGGGTGGCCGCATCTATATCGGCGCATTCAATGGAAAGCTATTCTGTTTGGGCTGACGTTTAGGTAAACCTTGAACTTGGTTAGGATGCTGATTTACTTAGTCGACAACACGATTGACGGTCAGGGTGCTAGCCCGCGGGAGTTACGGGCCGTCTTGGACCAACTGCGGCCGGGAGTGGAGATTTTAACCGAGCCTTTCGGCGCAGTCTCGCTTGATCGGGTCCGAGACCTCAGCCCTTCCCACATAATTCTGAGTGGTCAGAGTCATCCATGGGACGACTACTCCGTAGAATCACTTCGAGGCGTTTTTGAGGTGATTCACCAAGCCTCTCAGCCAATCTTGGGTGTCTGTGGGGGGCATCAACAGGTTGCCCTGGCCTACGGTGCTCCAGTGGCTTTAATGAAGCGTCTGGAGCCCGGTGAGGGCTACGACGGCGCCAAAAGAGAACGCGGTTACTACGAAGTCGAGACCACGGGTTCGGGAGTTTTTGAGGACCTTCCGGATATAATAACCGTTTGGCATTCCCACTGCGACGAGGTCAAGGAGTTGCCGGCAGCCTTCGAATGCACCGCTTCTAACGAAACCTGCAAAATTCAGGCAATGCAGCACTCGAGACGCCCGCTTTTTGGAGTCCAGTTCCACCCCGAACTTTTCAGCGACGAGTTTCCCGCCGGCCAGCGGGTGATTGAGAATTTCCTTGCTCTCTGACCACGCGAAATCGAAGGGGCACCCGGACATTCCAAGACTCCTTCTTAGGTCCGCCTTTGAGGGCCCGAGGCGCCCGCCTGGAGAAGTCTTTGACTTAATTCTAGAACTCTGGCGACCTGGGCGATCTCTTTCCATCTCAATTAAGTTCAACTATATTACAAGTTAGCTGCGATCTGGCGCCTCCCACTGGACGCCTGTAGCCTGGTATGTTAGCCTCGTTCTGCTTGTCGTAGCCTCACTGATTTCTTTCAGCGCCTGCATCAAGGATGCAAGCCCCCAACTCCGGCCGACTATTATTGTTCTGACTCCTAGAGCCGGAGGTCGAGTCATAGGAAAGAACGGACTCGCGCACGCGCGCTGAAGGGTTGGCAATTAACTTCGGTAGGAGGCCCGATTTCAATGAAATCCCCCTTTGGCGGGAGCGCCGTCGCAGCCGCTGCACTTCTTCCAGCCTTTCTCCTTTTTGCGGCCAAACCATCGGTAGCAAAAGGCGCGGTTCCTCAATCGCAACAAACAATTCAACAAACATCAAAGACCCAGAAGCAGGATCCGGTGATTACATCAGCACAGGCTGAATTGGATAAGGCTGTGCCCGAAATTCCAGGAGGGAAGGTAGTAGAACCCCCTAAAGCACCAGAAATCCGGTTTTCGCTGCCTGTGTCGTATGTTGCAACTGCCTACAGCCTCAGAGGCAGAACCGCAAGTGGAAAGATCGTCAGCCAGGGAATTATTGCTGCCGATCCCAAGTTCTTGCCGTTAGGTTCGCGAGTTCATGTGCAAGCCGGTGCCTGGAGCGGCGAATATCTCGTAGCCGACACCGGAGGTGCAATTAAGGGTCGTAAAATCGACATTTGGACGCCGAGCACCCGCGAGGCAATCAGATTTGGTCGCCGGAAAGTGAAACTTACCGTCCTGAGCTATGGTGAGAAACGCGCCGCAGCAAAGAGGCGAGTTCAAACCTAATTTCAGAACACAAATCGGCATATTAGGGCAAGGGTATTAGATCCTTTGCCCTTTTTTTGCTCCGTTTAGCTGTCTCGTCCTGCCATTCTCCGCCCCAGGCTTATGTTAAGATGGCCGGCCCAGTTCCAGGTTAATGTTCCCGCGAGGGTGAGCCTAAAATGCAGGTGTCGCAGCTACCGGCGTCCTCGGACAGCAGTCCACGGCAGATTCCCGCTCCCGAGCCATTGGTTCAGGTAACTCGTGGCGCGATTACCGAATCCCGTCATCGAGGTCACGTTGTTGCAGTCGAACCAGGTGGCAAGATAGTTGCGACTCTCGGCGCCCCTGAAACCGTTACGTTCCTACGCTCGTCTGCTAAGCCCTACCAGGCAATACCTCTCATTGCCTCTGGCGCTGCGGATCGGTTTGGCTTCAGCGAAAAAGAGATTGCGCTGGCCTGCGCCTCACACAGCGGCGAACCGATTCACACCGAAGTCGCTGCCTCGATCCTGGGGAAGATTGGGCTCGGTCCCGAAGACTTGAAGTGTGGCACACATGAGCCGTTCAGCCCGGAAGTCGCACTCGAGCTGCGCGACAAAGGCAAGAAGCCGCACGTACTGCAAAATAACTGCTCCGGCAAACATGCCGGCATGCTCGCTCTTGCATTGCACCTGGGCGCACCAACTGAGAGTTACGACCAACCGGGCAATCCAATGCAACTGGCGATAGGCCACACAATCTCGCAGTTTTCCGGAGTTCCGATTGAAGACATTGCCGTGGGTATCGATGGCTGCGGCGTGCCGGTCTTTGGAGTGACAGTCAGGGCGATGGCCTTGATGTACGCGCGTCTGGTGGCGCCACCTGCGGAGTTTGACGAAAGCACCCGGGCAGCCTGTAAGAGGATTGTGGCGGCAATGACCAGGCATCCCGAATTGATTGGTGGAACGAGCGATCGCTTGGACACTGAGATGATGCGCGCTACGGAAGGGCGCTTAGTATCAAAGGTTGGCGCCGAAGGCGTTTACACCGCAGGCGTGAGGCCATGTAGGGAATGGCCTAACGGATTAGGACTAGCGCTCAAAATCGAAGATGGGGATGACCACCGCGCGCGACCGACTGTTGTGATTGAGTCGCTCAATCAACTGGGTGTGCTCAATGACGAATCGCTCGAGGCCGTTTCGCGCTACGCATTTTTTGCGGTACGGAGTCGCAGCGGTGAGGTAGTTGGCGAAGTACGCGCATCGTTCAAGTTGAATCGCGATACATCAGAACCGCGAGCAGACCGGCGTCCGCAAGCGGGCAGCCCCCTGGGGACGCGGTAGCGACCTGGTCAAATAGCACAACCTTCAACCGCGAGCGGCAGTAGCTGTGTCAGCTCCAAGTCCCAACGGAAAAGAATATCCGCCGCAGCCACCGCTTCTGCGCGATGCCCGAGGTCGCATTGACGTTGATTCCGTTCCCGATGTAATCCAGTGGTTCCTCGATTACGATAGCCGCGTTGCGATAGTCAAGCATCCTCGAGTCGAGGAAGTGTTTCAATGGAAGCAGGAGCAAAGCCGCCAAATCAGCGAAGAAATCTTTGTTTTCAATAGGGCTGAAGATCGTCTGGCGATTGGAATCATCCAGGCTCTTTCTGAGAACGCTACCGAACGCGAACTTCACTCCTGGATTGGCCAGCTTCTAAACGCGCTTGACACTGCGTCTAAGGCTAACGAATCAGTCTCTGAGGCTTACAGCCTTGACCTCACCGTTGTGGCGTCAATTGTTGGCGAAGCAGCAAAAATTCCTTCCCGCCGTGGGCGGAACGACTTCCTGGTTAACTGTTGGGTGGAGACTCTGTGCACGGCCGAAGCGCGCGTACTGGGATGGCTTTACAAAGAATTCTATGGGCGTCCATATGTACCGTAGTAATCACAAAGGAGACTCATGATTACGGGGAGTGAGTTTATCTCGAAATGGAAAACACATCTTTTGTTTGGCGGTGGATTCCTCGCTGCCATCGCTTTCAGCGTCGTGCTGAATATGGTTGCAGGGGAGCACTTCTCTGAAGCAGCTTGGAGCGCTGTCCGAGAGATCAGGCTGATGGAAGTCGTCCTGTTGGTTGCGTTCTGGTATGCCTGCGCGTTCTACCAGCCGAAGGATGAGTGGACTAGCTCGTTTACCAGATTGAATCTAAGAAGCTAAGGACGAAGAACATTCTTGAGGCGATCGTAAGTTGGGAGAGAGGCCAGAGAGATCAGAAGAGGAGTTGCTTTGCGTAGACGTTGGGCGAACAAAGCTAGCAGCACCTGCAGCCTTTCTTCAGTGGCCAATAATGAATGAGCAATTACGCGCGCTCTTTCCTATCGCAGAGCGCGCAATCTATCTAAACCATGCGGCGGTCTCACCTCCGCCGATCCCCACGATCGAGGCCGTACAATCACAACTGCGGGACGTGGCTGAGAATGGTTCGTTGAACTATCGAAGCTGGATAGCAGTTAAAGAGCGAGCGCGGAAACTGGCTGCCGAAATGATTGGGGCACGAACTGAGCAGATCGCTTTTATGCGCAATACGTCTGACGGACTCTCGACAGTTGCAAATGGCCTCACCTGGGTCCCGGGCGATAACCTGGTGACGTTTCGCGCGGAGTTTCCGTCGAATATATATCCGTGGCTCCGGCTTCGCGAAGCTTTGGGAGTGGAAGTTCGCATGTGCGAGGAGCGAGATGGCCGAGTTGATCTCGATGAGTTAATCGGCCTCATCGACTCTAAAACGCGCGTGGTGGCGATTAGTCAGGTCCAGTACGCATCCGGATTTCGTGCGGACCTGGAACGAATTGGACGGGCGGCGCGATCTCAGGACGCGCTCCTTGTTGTTGACGTTATCCAGGCCATGGGAGTAATGCCGACAAGTGTGGAGGCTGAACTAGTCGACGTCGCGGCGGCTGCCGGACACAAATGGCTACTGACACCGGAAGGCGTTGGTCTTCTCTATCTTTCTGACCGCGCGCGCGAACGGCTCGAACCGACGCTGGTCGGCTGGATCAGCGTTCCTAATCCGGAGGACTATGGTGATTTTGAACAAGGATGGAATCCCGGCGCTCTAGCCTGGGAGACCGGGACTGGCCCTTCGGCATTAATTCATGGACTGGAAGCAAGCCTGAGGCTTCTGGTTGAAACTGGAGTAAGTAGGATAGCCCACCATCTCGAACAACTCATAGACTATCTCTGTGAACGCCTGCAGGGTAGTGACTATCAGATCGTCAGTTCTCGCCAGGCTTCCGAAAAGTCGCAAATCCTTTGTATTCGTCACCAAGCTGGGCTCAGCTCAATGGCTCTTTACGCTCACCTCAAAGCGAGAAACATCATTACTGCTCCCAGGGGGGACCGACTCCGAGTAGCGCCCCACCTCTACAACACGTTCGAGGACATGGACGAGCTCGTCAAAGCCCTTCCTTGAACGCAGAACGCCGGTTGGCGAGTGATTATCGGCCGCTGTCCTCATAGCAATGTACGGAAGATGTACGTGCAAACGGTCTGGCAGTCAGGTAACAAAACCGGCATCCGCGTTTACTTGAGGAATTGGCCAAGGAATATTCGGAACACCTGTAATCGCCAGTGGCACGCCCATTGCTAAGTTGCGTAAATAGAACAAAGGGCTAATAAGATAAATCGGGTTATGCCCGCGACTGTGGTGAGTGGAAGTTTTGGGGGAGGCATCCTCTCACGGTTTTAAAAGGCAGGCGGTGGCTCTTTCGGGGGAACGGAGTTAGCGCAGGCAGATCAGTCGAAAGGGCAATAGTTGCGGGGCTGCTGATCGACGTCCTGACGAGGCTTGGGGGAGCCTCCCAGGTAGATCAGCAGCCCGCATTTGTGTTAGTAAGAATTACAAGAGCGCGAATCAAACTATTTCTACTCGACTGGAGATTTGCTTACATTCTTTTTCCCGGTCCCACCAACTTTGCTGGGTCAGTCTGAGGAGCAATCTCATCAATATTTAGACGAAGCATTCCACCGGCGTCCGAAAACGCTTCCGCGTGTCGCTGCTGAGCCCGCCGACGGCTAAAAAGCAGAGCGCCGATAAAACTCCCGGCACCCAAACACAGCAGAAGTGAAAGGCCGGAGGCTTCGACAACTGCAACCAAAACGCCTGCAGTGGTTTGGTAATATTCTCGTTGTGCCATTTCCAGCATATAGGGATTATCACCCAGCCACTGAACTACTTGCTCGTATTCAACTTGGTCGATAAGCTCTTTTGCTGCATCCTCATCCGCGGCGTTAAAAACAAAAACTGAATAATTCCCAATGCGCCGGTAGGCCGAAGGCACTAACTGACCCTGCGTACGCCGCTCTTCAATCTTCGCGAGAATGCTTCGATCGTTGTCTCCCGCTAACTGCGGAGTGTTGTATTCAACAATGATGAATTGTGCAGGACCGTAACTGGCGATAACCGCATCCGCATCGCCCTCTGAGCTCACATTATCGAGTAGTGGTTGATCCGGAAGAACTGTTCTTAACGAGCGAAAGCCGGCCAGGTAGACCACATGTGCTTGAGCTTCCTCCCATCGAGGAAGGTGCTTGACGAGAACAGGTACATCAGCCTCCCCTTTTTCGATTCGGTCCGCGATGAGACGCGCTAGCGTAATTATGCTGTTCAGGTTTTGAGCCGCTGGTTCCCTTGCGGTGACCCGTACGAATTTAGTGCCCTTGAAGAAATTGACGCGGCCCGGCAAAATTACGCAGGCTGTTCCCACCTCTCTGGTGATCGTGCCGAGTTCGGACAGCGCGGGATCTCGGGCACTCCTGGCAGCGATGGTCAATAGTGAGTAAGCGTCTGAGTCTCGAGGAAATCGGACCACTTCTACGAGAAGGCGGAAATTCTCGCTGGAAAGGTACTCGGCTTCAGCCGCAGAATAATGACGATCCGCTGCGAGACTCTGACCGGCGGCCTGCGGCCCGAGTAGCCCCTCCCGGACGACTGCGTCGCTTGGTCGAACTCCACCTACCAGGCGAAAACCGCCGATCTCCTTCGGTAATAGATGGATAACCTCAGCTGAAGGCGGTTTGGCTAGCACAGTAGAGTGGAGCGTTAGCAAAAGAATAATAGCCAAGACCAATGGGGAATAGATTGAATAGCGCAAGCAAGTACCCCGCTTTGAGTTCGCAAAAACAGTTTCTCTTAGAACCCGGTGGCTCATTGGATGTTCCTGGAAACTTGGTTAGTTAGATGTTCCAACCAAGCAAAGGGTAGTTTAATGCCAGCGGCGCAACTCGCGCAAAAGGAGGTCTGCGTAATGCCTTGGTTTACTGATGTTATGGAGTACCGTGCTACCGCCGAACTCGCTGGCATTGTCGACAATCAAATCGCCAAATCCTAAAAGTCGCTGGGGAATACTTGCGGAAACGGTGACGTCCTGAATCTTGCTCAGGGGGATATTTCGCGTTGTCCGGGCAACCAGGCCGGTATCGATTTCGATCTTGGAATCGGTCAGCGTGTAGCGAATCATATTTCGTTTGATGTGGAAATAAGCGGGGATAAGTAGGAGGGCAAGCGCCAATGGGATTGAGATGTAAGCCGTGACGTTGACGAGAGCAAGCAAAAAAACCAGAATAACAGCACCGACCACTGCCAGTGCGTAACCCAGTTTAATAAATATCATAGTCGGTCTCACAGTA
This sequence comes from Pyrinomonadaceae bacterium, assembly GCA_041744135.1. GTDB lineage: Bacteria > Acidobacteriota > Blastocatellia > Pyrinomonadales > Pyrinomonadaceae > PSRF01. The sequence goes on along the minus strand of JBGTLM010000326.1, from coordinate 5,009 downwards.
AAGACTGTGTGCTCAAGCTCCTCCACTCCCCCTTTCTGATGCAGCGGAAGGCCACTGTGCGTGCGTGCCAGGCGCGTTGCCTCAGGATCAACAGCTGCCGTGCCACATCCCGAGCAAAAACGCACGCCCGGTGCAACGTAAGACCCGCAGTTAGAACAATGCATCCGGATTTATCCTCATTCAGTTTGGGACGAAGCCGTCAAAAAGCGACCCGCCTCAATCATACCGAAAGAAACTCGCACGTCGAAATACAAAACGAGGCGGAACCCAATAAAGGTTCCGCCTCGTTTCTTTCCTGAGAAGAGTCTGGCTTACTGGCTCACTAGCTGACGCCGGCCATTGGGGGTCTGCACTGCAAAGACACTTTGCTCATATATCGTGAGAGGTGCGGAAGATTTCGCTCGAGTCGTCGCAAGTTGCTCCTCGGTCATAAGGTTTGCGCGTGCCGAGAGGGGATCCCGAATCAGACTATAGCGCCTGCTGATCCTTCTAACATACTCCTGAGTTTCTCTGTATGGAGGCACCCGGTATCCGTATTTCATTACGGCGCCTTCACCGGCATTATAGCCTGCGAGTGCCAGGTTGACGTCCTTGAAGAGGTCCAACAGAAAGCGCATGTATCGTGCTCCGCCTTCAATGTTTTGCCGAGGGTTAAAGATGTTTGTGACACCAAACCTCCGTGCGGTTGGAGGCATTAGCTGCATTAGCCCGCGGGCACCCTTGGGTGAAATAGCTCCCTGCTTGAAGGTTGACTCCTGGTGCATGATTGCATAGAGCAGCACCGGGTCAACAGAATTGCGGTGTCCTGACTCGACGATTAAGTTGTCTACGGCAGAGTTGCCGGTGGTAAAGCCTTCCAACGAGGTCCCCACATTCATGTTCGTTAACCGGGTGAGCGGCGTGTTGGAACGAGAGTAGGCGAGGTTGCGGGAGGTGGTGAGTTTACGGAAGCGGGCTCTTTTGGGGGATCCAACTGGAGGAGCCGGCGGTGGTTCGAAGCGGACTCCGCTGGCAAAATCGAAGTTGTCGATTCGATAGGGACCTTCGGTTTGCCCAGTTTGCGCGGATATCATGATTGAGCAGGCAATTAGTAATACAGCAGCGAAGAGGAAGGTTTTCATTTGAGAATCCTATTTGCTTGATTGTAGGCCTCACCGGGCCTTGTGTTGGAGGGCTGATGGGCAGGTATTTGTTGGCATTTCGAGCCTTCATCCCGTTGTTCCAGGGATAAGAAACATTACCACATATGTTGAACATACGCCAACGATGTTGCGCCAACGAGACATGGGTTTTCAAGATTTTCGGGGTTTAGGGCGCGAACGGTGTCGGCAGCTGAGAGTGATCTCTGTCGATAGAGGAGAACGGCCCTCGCGGCATCCTTTCGATGGAGAGGCACCCTTCAAAGGAACCCTATTGACAGCGGTAGTATGATAGCGACGCTTTACGAAAGGCCTCACTTCTTTTAACCCGCGCGCTTCTGCGCGCCTCACACAAAGAGGACAAAAAATGAAAAAGTTACTCACACTTACCCTCTCGCTGTCTCTGCTGTTCGTCTCTTCAATCGCAGTGTCAGCTCAAGATTCCTCCACCACGTCAAAAATAGCCGCCAAGTCCATCAGTAGCAGGAAACGCGGGCCGGTATTCCGCGCGAACAAGGAGCAGGTAAACCAAGCGCAGGTAATTCTGAAGACGCGAGGTTTGTACGGCGGCGGTACCACAGGCAAACTTGATGACGCAACTCGAGCCGGTCTTAAGGAATATCAGAGAGCTGAAGGTCTCAAGGTGACCGGCACTCTGAATAAATTGACGCTGGAGAAGATGTCCATCGAGCTGACCGACAAGCAGAAGGCCATGTAATTCGCGCCGGCGCCCAGGAAGTTCGACCGGGGGGCAAAAAAAAGCGCGAGTGCGTGTTTCAATCACACACTCGCGCTTTTCGGTGGTCTATCTTTCTAGCCTAGGAGTCGTTCCACAATCTTGTAGCTGGCTTCGAGTGCTTCCGCGAGTTTGTCGGGTTGATTTCCACCACCCTCAGCCATGTCAGACTTTCCACCTCCGCGTCCACCGACGATGGACGCAAGTTCCTTGATCACCTGACCGGCAGATACGCGTTTTGAGATATCCGGTGACGTTCGCACGATCAAGGAAGCCTTTCCGTCTCCCGTGCGGCCGAGAACCACCACTCCTGATTTAATGCGCGCGAGCAGCGTGTCGGAGAGCTGCCGCATTCCGGCAGCGTCGAGACCGTTGGCTTCACGCGCCACCACGCGCACGCCTGCAACATCCCGCGACTCGTCACCATTCTTAGAGGAGCTCGCGGCGGTGCCGGTAGCGATCTTCATGCGCAGGTCATCGGCTTCACGTCTGGCCTTCTTCAGCTCTTCTTGCAACCGAGCAACCTGAGCCGGAAGTTCGGTTCGCGAAGTGCGCAACCCGCTTGCCACTTTGTCGACAATCGCCTCGGTCTCGCGAAATCGCTCGAACGCATCGACGCCTGTAATCGCCCGGATCCGACGAACTCCGGAGGCGATCGATTCGTCGCCCGTTATCTTGAATAGTCCAATGTCGCCCGTGGCTCGCACGTGCGTGCCTCCGCACAACTCTTTGGAGAAAATGTCTTCCGCTCCTTTGATTGAAAGGACGCGTACTTTCTCACCGTATTTCTCGCCAAACAGGGCCATCGCCCCTGAACGCATCGCCTCTTCTACGGCCATCTCATTCGTTTCGACCGGCTCATTCCGAAGGATGTGGTAGTTAACAAGATTTTCGATCTCTTCGATCTCGCTGCTGGTCAAAGGCTGATAGTGGGAGAAGTCGAAACGCAAATAATTCGGCGCCACTACTGAGCCCGCTTGTTTGACATGAGTTCCCAGCACTTCGCGCAGCGCCGCGTGCATCAGGTGCGTGGCCGTGTGGTTGCGGCGTGTGGCATCGCGCTTCTCAACATCCACTTCGGCCGCAACCGGTTCGCCAACTTTCAAGGTTCCCTTTTCAACTTTGATCTTGTGCACAATCAATCCCTGCGCGGGCGAGTAAGTATCAACAACCGATGCAATGAGGTCAGTACCACCTGCGGTAGCGGGTGGGTTTGACTGAATTACCCGCCCTCCATCGTGGGCAGTACTGACAAGACGACCGACATCGCCAACTTGGCCACCGCTCTCGGCATAAAACGGAGTTTGATCCAAAACGGCCTCGCCTTCGTCACCTTCGTTCAATGATTGGACCTGTTCATCGTCTTTGATGAGCACCACGATTTTTGAATCATTCGTGCGGGTTGTATCGTAACCTTTGAATCTTGCCTTCGTGTCTGTACGACGCGATAAAGCTTCATACACCGGCTTCGCTTTATCCCCAGTCTTTTGAGCTTTAGACTCGTTTTGCTGCAGTCGGGCCAATAACCGCTCCATTCCCGTCCTGAAGTCTTCTTCAGTCATTGATTCCACTTCGTGGATCAAATATTTAGCGTTAAGGCCCCCTTCGTAAATTGGACTGGCAATCTTGTAACGACCACGGGAGAGCACTATGTACATAAGATCAATTGGCGTCCCAAACGTGTCATAAAGCTTTGTGAGTTCAAGAGTCGGCACGATCACGTCACCTGTCTCCTGCTTGCTCTTCCCGATAAGTTCATCCAACTTCTGCAAACCAACAGTCATCGTCGAGCCAAAACGCTCCTCTTCCAGCTTCACCATCTTCTCGATGAAGTCCCGTTGGATCTCCAGTTCCGGATAAGGTTCATGCATTTGATCCACAACGAAGTTCGTCACCTTATGAAAGAACGAATCCTGGAAGCCCAGTGTGTGACGGCCCTGGTAGATCGCGCGGCGCATGATCTTCCGCAGGACATAGTTGCGGCCCTCATTTCCGGGCAAGATTCCGTCGGCAATTAGCAAAGCGGTGGCGCGCGCGTGGTCCGCGATTACGCGCATGGCAAATCCTCCCTGTGTCTCCGGTTCGTAATTGCGCCCCGCCAGCCCCGCGGTGAACTCAATCATCGGTTGAATCAGATCGGTATCGTAGGTTGAAAACTTGCCTTGCAAGATCGCCGTTGTGCGTTCAAGTCCCATTCCTGTATCGACTGACGGTTTCGGTAGCGGCTCGAGTTTGTACTTACCGGGCTCCAGTTCGACGCGGTTGTACTGCATAAAGACCAGATTCCAGATCTCCATGGTTGTGTCGCCCGGCCCGTTCACAAGATCGGCGCGATTGAAGTCAGGATCCTCCGGATGCTCGCCGAGGTAGTAATTGATTTCTGAATTGGGACCGCAGGGACCGGTTTCCGCCATCTGCCAGAAATTGTCCTTGCGGCCAAAACGAAGCACGCGTTCAGGCCTGGCGCCGATTTCGATCCATAAGGCCGCCGCTTCCTCATCAGCGGGCACCTCGTCGTCGCCACCGAAGACTGTGAACCAGAGACGCTCAGGATCGAGACCAAGCTTGCCTTCATCCCTTCTGCCGGTGAGAAATTCCCACGCATACTGAATCGCTTCACGTTTGAAATAATCCCCAAACGAAAAATTGCCGAGCATCTCAAAAAATGTTTGGTGCCGCGCCGTCTTTCCTACCTCATCGAGATCGTTATGCTTGCCGCCTGCGCGCACGCATTTTTGCGAGGAGCAAGCACGTACGTACTCGCGCTTTTCCAGCCCGAGAAAGACGTCCTTGAACTGATTCATGCCGGCATTGGTAAACAATAGCGTCGGGTCGTTGGCAGGCAACAAGGGTGACGAGCGGACGCGGGTGTGCCCGTTGCGCTCAAAATAGCTCAGAAAAGTCTCGCGAATTTCGTTTCCAGTCATAATTGTTTGGTCGGTATTTTGTTGGTTGCCGAGTTGCCATATAGCGCAAGCGACATTTGGATAGCAGACAACTGAAATACCAGTGTAAACGAAAGTCTAGCACGCGTCTGTTGAGCCTGCGAAATAGGGGTCCGGTCTGAGAGGGGTCGGATGTCTTCTATGGTTCGCTGAGAAAGCGATGATGAAGCTGATGATGAAGCTTGACCT
>JBGTLM010000325.1:0-40333 GCA_041744135.1 Pyrinomonadaceae bacterium | reverse complement strand
GTGAGCCACCTGACAACGCGCGTGTGGATGCTTCGACCGCTTTTCCAAGCTTCGAAAGTCGCCCGGCCATAGCGGTCCTACCCTTCGTCAACATCAGCAACGAGCGAGAAAACGAATACTTCTGCGATGGGTTGGCTGAAGAGCTACTCAACGCTCTCTCGAAGATCGAATCGTTGCATGTAGCCGCCCGCACTTCCGCCTTCTATTTCAAAGGCAAACGGGCAGACATCAGCGAAATCGGGTCCAGGCTGAATGTCTCGACGGTGCTCGAAGGCAGTGTGCGGAAGTCCGGCAATCGCCTCAGAATTTCGGTGCAGCTTGTTGATGTTTCGGATGGATTTCAACTTTGGACGGAACGCTACGACCGCGAGATGCGGGATATTTTTGATGTGCAGGATGAAATCACTCTAGCGGTGGTTGACGCGCTGAAATTGAAACTGTTCGGCGGTGAAAAAGCGGCGGTGTTGAGGCGTTACACGGACGATGCTGAAGTTCACGAGTTATTCTTAAAGGGACGCTATTACGCTTACAAATACACGGCTGAAGGATGGAAGCGGGCAGTCGAATTTTTCGAGAAGGCAATCGAAAAACAGCCGGATTATGCTCCGGCTTACGCAGGAACGGCTTCTTCCCTCGGGTGTCTCTGGTTTTTCGGATTACTTCCCGCCGAGCAAACAATTCCGCAATGCAAAACAGCGGCAATCAGAGCGTTGGAAATTGATGAAAATCTCGCGGACGCGTATCTGTCGCTGGGAATCATCACCTTTTTTTATGACTGGGAATGGGAGAAAGCTGAACAAGAATTCAAACAATCAATAGCCCTGAATCCGAACAACGCCGAAGCTCTTTCATACTACGCGATGTTCCTCGGCTTTGAAGAGCGTTTTGACGAAGCGATCAGCCGTGGCAGACGCTCGCTTGAAATTGATCCTCTCTCGCCGCTTATTAATATGAATGTCGGATGGACGTATTTTTCGGTTGGTCTTTTAGACGAAGCGTTAGACCAGGCCGGCAAGATGATTGAAATGGCGCCTGATTTTTTCGGAGCTTACTGGTTAAAGGGAGCAATTTATCTGAGCGAAGGAGAATATGAAGAAGCCGTCGAGGAATTAAAAAAAGCGGTGTTGCTCGGTGGTCATCAAATTGTTTTGGCAGACTTAGGCTCGGCTTACAGCCTGGCGGGTAAAAAAGATGAAGCCGCGGTTATTCTTGACCAACTGCTCGAAATGCGACGGCGGGAATATGTTCCCGCAATTTGTATGGCGCGAATTTACAGCCGAGTCGGAGAGAGTAACAAGGCGATTGAGTGGTTGGAAAAAGCATTCGAGGAAAGAAACGGCGAGATGGTTTTTCTGAAAGGAGAAATTGCCGGAGCCGCCGCCGGCGATTCGCTAAACAGCCTCGGCAGTGACCCGACAGTGATAGATTTATTACGGAAAATGAATCTGCCTCAACAAACAAAATAAACATGACATAGGAGAAAAATGAATATTTCATCTGAAGAAAACGGGATTCGCGAGGCAATAAACTACTATATCGAAGGAATGAGAACGGGCAGCGTTGAAATTCTAAAGAAAGGCTTTCATCAGCAAGCGATACTATGCGGTTACCTCGGCGATGAAATGATAGCCGCACCAATCGAAGGATTGTATGAGTGGGTTCAGTCAAATCCCGCACCGGCAGAAACCGGAGAGGTTTTTGACTGCTTGAATTTAGCAATAGAAGTTACCGGCAGGGTAGCAACGGCGACAGTTCGGGAAACAAGCCACGAAGGTGCTGTAATTGATTATTTTCACTTATTAAAAGATAGAGATAGATGGTGGATTGTAAGTAAGCTCTGGGATGTCGAATAGGTGAACAGATAATCGACAAAACAGCCATTTGAAGATGAGACCCGAAAATATATTAAGGTGAGCGTAAAGACATTCCGACGGGAAATTCAGTTTAATCGCTCCGCGACGACCCGCGATATAGGAATTTGCTGCGACGGATGAATCTGCCGGAATGAATTTGAGCTAGATGAATAAAGAACTGCCAGCCGGTTCCACTCTGTCGCACTACCGCATCGTCTCGAAAATCGGTGCGGGCGGGCTGGGCGAAGTTTATTTGGCCCAGGACACAAAACTCGACCGGAAAGTGGCAATCAAATTCCTGCACGAAGAATTCAGCAAGGACGCGGATAAGCTAAATCGTTTTGTTCAGGAAGCCAAAGCCGCGTCTGCTCTCAATCATCCGAACATTCTGACCGTTTATGAGATCGCTGGGGTAGACGGCAAAAACTATATCGCGACCGAGTTGATCGACGGCGAGACTCTGCGAAAGAAGTTTCGTAAACCTGCTCGATATGGCGGACACCAAGGACTTCCGTTTCCACAATCGGCTAACCCTTTTTACTCATAGTAGACGATGAGGGGTGGTGATTTATGCGAACTCGTTAGGATCCTGGCCACTCAAATATCGAGATAACAAAGCGTTATACGAAGGTGGTGCGCCAACACATTTGGTGGACCAGCGACACGGTGCGGGAAACTTGGAAGTTATTTGAACGAGCGACGCCAAAAACGAGAATAAGGCAAACCGATGTACGCGTATTGTTCGCGAGAAATTTTTACACGCTTTTCGGCTATCCTAAGTTGTTGAGGAAATTGGTGGCCAGGGACGGGATCGAACCGCCGACGCCGGCCTTTTCAGGGCCGCGCTCTACCAACTGAGCTACCTGGCCAGTCTGTAGAAAAGACCGCGAGTATAGGAAGTTCCTGAAAGAACTGTCAACTTAATCTCCCCCGGGCAGAATTTGTTGGAATCATCACAAAAAGTCGTTGACTGGTTTGTGAGGAGGTGTATAATCCCACGCGTTGAGGGTGGGGCAAGCGCCCAAACGTGAGCCAGTCGCAAGACGATCCATCCGATTCAAAGTTGATAGTGCCCGCCAGTGCCAGCTCGGCCGCCGATCGCGCCCCCCGCAATCGCTACCTTCGAGCTGGCACAGCTATTTTTCCCCAAACCTTTTCGCGCAATCCTGCAGACATCCCCGATCTTAGGTGGTATCTCAGCACGCCCGGTTCATTAACAATTCAGCCTCGCGGTTTGCCTCACGCACGACCGTCTGCTCGTCGACCGTCAGGAGTTTTCCCTCCCGCATCACCAATTGACCGTCAATAACGACCGTCTCAACATCTGAAGCCTGCGCGGAATAGGTAATCGCCGAAGCAAGATCAGTCGGATGAGGCGTTGAATGTAGCAAGTCCATCCTTACCACGATCACGTCGGCACGTTTGCCAACCTCGAGGCTGCCAATCTCGTTTCCAAGACCAAGGGCTCGGGCGCCGTCGATTGTCGCCATGCGCAATGCTCGTTTGGCCGGAAGGACCTCAGGACCGTGTGATGCTTTCTGTAGCAGTGCGGCAGTGCGCATCTCGGTAAACATGTCGAGACGATTGTTGCAGGCTGCGCCATCGGCACCCAAGGATACAGAAATACCCTCTTCCAGCATCCTCTTCACGGGCGCAATACCTGATCCAAGTTTCAAGTTGGACGACGGACAGTGGACCACGTTTGTGTTCGTACGCTTCAGAATATCAATCTCGTCATCATCGACGTGAATGCAATGCGCCAGGGCAACGTGTCGACCGGTCAAGCCGAGTGACTCAAGATAGGTAATGTTGCGAAGGCCGGTCGCTTGTTCTACCAGCTCACACTCATGCCGGCTCTCAGAAGCGTGCGTGTGTACCATGACTCCGCGCTCACGCGCCAGACGCGCTACGTTCGACAGGAGCTCAGAAGTGCAACTGACAGCGAAGCGAGGAGCAAAGCAAAAGCGGATTCGTCCATCTGCTTTACCGTGCCACCTTTCAAGCAATGCCAGCGATTCCTCAACCGAGGCCTCGATATCTTCATGCAACGCGGCGGGAACTTCCTCGCCCTTATCCATCATGCACTTGCCCACTGTCGCCCGGTAGCCCGTCTCCTCAACAACCTGGAAAACCGCTTCAGTATGGTTGACTGTTTCCATTGTTAGCGCGCAGGTCGTGCCACCCTTAATCAATTCAGCTATGCCGAGACGCGCCGATGCCCGTAAGGACGGAACCGAGTGTGCGGCCTCCATAGGCCAGATGCGCTTTTTCAACCAATCAATCAGGCTGAGGTCGTCTGCGGCGCCGCGAAACAATGTTTGACAAAGGTGTACATGAGTTTGAACAAAACCTGGAAGCACAACACATTCACTGGCATCAATTGTAATGTCGTCGCCGAGACGGCTTGGTCCTATATCTGCGATCCGTCCGTTACTGATCAACAGATCTCCCTTAAATACCGAATCGTGCCGATCCATGGTAATCAACGTACCGTTCTGAATAAGAATCGAATCGCTCATGAAATTAGTTTAATTTTCTGCCGCCTACCCTGAGAGCATTATCGCACTTCAAACACTAGCTCAAGCAATCGTTTCGCAAGGTTATCGCAAGTGAGTGATAACCACTCAGCTTAGTCGTGCCTGTTCTAATGAGGGCTGACTTATTGTTCAGCTTGGGCATTCGACCTTCGGGGAGATTATGCGAGCTGAGTGGCAAACAAACACATAACAAGGAGGTAGACTTAGACATGTCGAGACTATCGAGAGGTATCGGTGCGGCGATCCTTTGTCTGGGAATGCTTTTCTCAGCCAGTGTCATTATGGCAATGCAGGATCAATCAATGAAACCCGGAAAGGAAACCCAGAAAAAGGAGAAAAGCAAAGAGGGCACTACGACCATCAGTGGAACAGTTACTGCGGTCACTGATTCCGCGTTAACAATTGTGGACGCTGAAAAAGCCGAGCACACAGTTGCGCTAACCGGCGAAACGAGAGTAACTAAGGGCGGGAAGGACGCAGCACTGACCGATGTAAAAGCGAACGACGTCGTCACCATCGAAGCGAAGAAAGGTGCCGATGACGGATGGATGGCGCTCAAGATCGCAGTGTCTTGAGACGGCTCAGCCAGGAAGTCAGTGTTCAATTAGCCTGCTCCTTACTGCAGACTTATTGCATCACGCCGATGAGGAGTGAAACAGAAGCTTTCACTCCTCATTTTACTTGGGACGCGATTCTACTTGGGGCGCGCTACTTGGCGGCCTTGCCAGCGGCTGTAGAGGTTTCCTTCAACTCCGATACTGCGTTTTTTACTGGCAAGCCAAGCTTGACCTTCACTTCGTTCTCAATCTTTTTCAACAGCTCCGGATTCTCTTTCAATGACTGCTTCGCGTTTTCCCGGCCCTGTCCGAGGCGGTCTCCCTTGTAAGAAAACCAGGCGCCGCTCTTTTCGACAACTCGGTGCGTTGCCCCGAGATCGAGCACATCGCCTTCCCGCGAAATGCCCTCTCCATACATGATGTCAAACTCGCATTCACGGAAGGGGGGTGCAACTTTATTCTTGACTACTTTTACCTTCGTGCGGTTGCCAACCACGCGGTCGCCATCCTTGAGTGCGCCGATGCGCCTGATATCCAGCCGCAAAGACGCATAAAACTTTAATGCGCGACCGCCGCTGGTGGTTTCCGGACTCCCAAACATCACCCCTATCTTCTCGCGAATCTGATTGATAAAGATGAAGCAAGTGTTCGACTGCGAAACGATCGCCGTCAGTTTGCGCAGCGCTTGCGACATCAGCCGCGCTTGCAGTCCCGGCAGCGAATCGCCCATCTCCCCGTCGAGTTCGGCGCGAGGCACGAGTGCGGCGACGGAATCGATGACGATCACATCAACTCCATTTGAACGCACCAGAGCTTCCGCAATCTCCAGTGCCTGTTCGCCAGAATCGGGCTGTGAGATTAGAAGCTGATCCACGTCTACACCGAGCTTGCCTGAGTAGTCAGCATCCATTGCATGTTCCGCATCGATGTAGGCGGCTACCCCTCCGGCCTTCTGGGCCTCAGCCACAATGTGCAGAGCGAGAGTGGTCTTGCCGGAACTCTCCGGGCCATAGATTTCGATAATGCGACCGCGGGGCACGCCACCAACGCCGACCGCAATATCCAGACTCAAGGAGGTAGTCGAGATCGCCGGTACATCGGATACTTCGCGTTCACCAAGCCGCATGATTGAACCTTTGCCAAACCTCTTTTCAATGTTTAAAAGTGCGGCTTCGACTGCCTTGCCGCGATCCACGCTTATTCGATCATCAGCCATGACATACATCTCTTTCTTCCGCTCCTTTTCTCCCAGTCATGTTTAGCTCTGCCCGAATGAGCGGGGAGTATAACACACCTGGCGCGAGAATGGAACAGTGTTTCACACCTGCAACAGCATTAGTTTCCGGAGGGTTTGAGATCTGAGAAAATATCCCGGCGTGCCACGGCAGCCCTCTCTGCGCCAGTCTGTCGGTGAGGCGGCACGCAATTTTCCAAATAGCGGATCAGTTCAAGCGACCCTGGTTGTTGTCAATTAACTCTTGAACTGAGCGACTCGTACGCTGCTCGACTTGTTCGTAGAGCGAAGGGATTCCGCCCGCAGCCTCGTCCCGCGAAAGGCGCTCAATTCGCCACATCGGGAAAAACAGATCGCTAAGGCCCATAAACGGTTCTTCATGCACGACGGCTCGCACCCAATCATCAAAAGCATTCAAATCGAGACCGCGTAAGAATACTCCAGCCGCGTTGACCTCGTCGAGTATTCCCCAACATTTTTCCCGGGGACTATGGAGAACAAGAACTACAGGTTCACCACCCTGAATAGCCGTTCTCCTGCTTTTGGCATTGTTCATTGATTAACACCTGAGCGGCAAAGATTATGAGCTTCAGTATTCTAACGGAACGTCTGATCGCCTGCCGAGTTCATACCGTCAACCTTTAAGCGTGTCCAAATCAGCGGGGCAAGCCCACGTTCCTGACTTCGAGACGCTCTAACTAGTCTGATTGCTTTCGCTTGAAAGCCTTTCAAACCCAAAATAGACTCAAGTGTGATCAGTTCGCGGTCGGGATGAGGGCTTGCCACCGCTGTGTGGTTCCTACTCAAAGCCGACATGGACCCTTCTCACGTTCCTGAGTATGAACCAAGGGCACGCGCGAAGTTGCCGACTCGTTGCACGATGTCCGGCGCGCCGGCGCATCGTTCAATCTCAGCAACAATAGCCGATCCCACCACTGCCGCATCAGCATAGGTCCAGGTTTTTGCCACTTGTTCCGCAGTCGAGATCCCGAAACCAACTGCAATCGGCAGGTCGGAGCATTTCCGTACGCGACTAACGAGATTTTCGGCTGCGGCACTGACATTCGCTTGCTCGCCGGTAACTCCCGCGCGCGACACGGCATAGATAAAGCCGGTCGCCTTTAAAGTTATCGCCTGCAAGCGCACATCGGTAGATGTTGGAGCCACGAGAAAAATCAGGTCAAGTTCTTTTGCCCTGAGCGCGTTTGCAAACTCCTCCGATTCCTCGAGGGTTAGATCGGTGACCAGGACGCCATCAATCCCCGCTTCCTTTGCGTCCCTGATAACGTTCAACACCCCATATTGCATTAGCGGATTGTAGTAGCTGAAAAGAACAATGGGGATATTAGTTCGCTGCCGCGCTTTTGCCGCCGTTGCAAGCACCGCCTTCAACCCGAAGCCGTGCTGCAAAGCGCGCTCCGAGGCCAGCTGGATAACCGGTCCGTCGGCCATAGGGTCGCTAAAGGGTACGCCGAGTTCAATTACCGAGGCTCCGGAATTAGCCAGTTCAACCATGAGCTCCACGGTTGTTTCCAGATCGGGATGACCCGCCACTATGAAGGGAATAAAGCCCTTCTTCCCTTCCCGCTTGAGCTTGGCGAATACCTCCGCTATGCGACTCAATGACGACCCCGATTCAAATGCGCGATCTAGAATAAATGCTTACGTGTATAGGTGGTTTCAGGGTGAACGGTGCGAGAGCACCACTCACGTCAGAACCGGTAAGCGGTAGCGCCCGGGTAATCCCGCCAGACACTCTACGTCGGAGAATTCCATCCTTCACCGCTTTAGTCTAACGCAACTCACCCGATCGCTACCGCTCACCGGTGCTGTACTCGCCTGGTATTTTCACTGGTTTGTACCCAGCCTTAAACGACCGACAGTATCAATGTCTTTATCTCCGCGGCCCGAAAGATTGATAATGATGGACTCATCACACGACATTTCTCGCGCGACTTTAATTGCATGAGCGACCGCGTGCGCCGATTCGAGTGCGGGAATTATGCCTTCTAACTTCGAGAGCGTTTGAAAAGCTTTCAGGGCGGCGGCATCCGACGCGCTGACATATTCGACCCTGCCTGAGTCGTGCAGAAAAGCGTGTTCCGGTCCGATCGAGGGATAGTCGAGTCCCGCAGAAACTGAATGCGTAGGGGCAATCTGCCCTCCCTGGTCCTGCAACACATAGCTAAGGGTGCCCTGCAAAACTCCTGGCCGTCCACCGCCCAGCTGGTTGAAACGCGCGGCGTGTTGCCCCAGATTATTGCCCCGCCCTCCGGCTTCAACACCGATCATGCGGACTCTGTCGTTGAGAAACGGATGAAAGAGGCCGATCGAATTCGAACCACCGCCGACGCAGGCAATCAATAATTCTGGTAACCGTTCGGTCTGACTCAGCACCTGCGCCCGAGCTTCGCGGCCAATCACGGATTGGAATTCACGAACCATCAACGGATAGGGATGCGGTCCCAACGCACTGCCAAGCAGATAGTAGGTGTCGGAAACGTTGGTAACCCAGTCACGCAAGGCTTCGTTGATTGCATCTTTCAGCGTTCGCGAGCCGGCATTCACTTCTTGTACTCCCGCCCCTAACAACTCCATGCGAAAGACGTTCAAGGCCTGCCGCCGCATATCTTCGGTACCCATATAGACCACGCAATCGAGACCAAATAATGCGCACACGGTGGCGGTGGCAACTCCGTGCTGCCCCGCGCCGGTTTCGGCGATCACTCGGCTTTTACCCATTCTTCGCGCCAGTAGTATCTGGCCCAGGGCGTTGTTGATTTTGTGAGACCCGGTGTGCGAAAGGTCCTCGCGTTTGAGATAGATCTGAGCTCCGCCAGCATATTCCGTCAAACGCTTTGCATGAAATAATGGTGTGGGCCGTCCTGAATAATCAGCGAGCAGTGCGGCGAACTCGCTCTGGAAATTATCGTCATCATGGGCAGCCAGGTAGGCGGACGTCAGTTCTTCCAGGGGAGCCACGAGGGTTTCCGGAACGAACCGTCCCCCATATGGGCCCCAGTGGCCACCTTCATCAGGTTGTGAGTTTCTTATGCCCATTTCTGAAAAGTACTTCGCGCCGCTGGTCGCGCTAAGCAACTAAACGATCCACGAAAGCACTCGAAATGACTCGAACTAAGGGCTCTTTCGTGTGTTTCGGTGATTTCGTGGATGGTACTTGCTTTCCGGCAACCTACCAGGAAGAAATTAATTCGCTCCTACGTATTTCTCAAACCACTCAAGATTAGTTTGCTTGGCCTTGAGCACCATCTTGGGTTCATTCAGACCGTGAGGCATGCGCGGCAGCACGATCATTCTGCTGGGCACGTTTCTCACTTTGAGTGCGTTGTAAAACTCATAGCCCTGGGAAATCGGCACGCGCTCGTCCGCTTCGCCGTGCTGAACGAGCGTCGGGGTAACGACCCCTTTCATGTGGAACATCGCCGAGTGGGACCGATAAATATCCAGGTTCTCCCAGGGCTGTTCCCCAAAGTAATCCGGAATGAAGCTGGGGATGTCGGCCGTCCCGATGAAACTCATCAAGTTTGTAACACCCGCCCCGACCGAAGCTGCTTTGAAGCGTTTCGTTTGCGTAACGATCCAGGAAGTCATAAAACCTCCGTAGCTCCATCCCATCACGCCTAAACGATCGGGATCGGCAAGGCCCATTCGTATCACTTCATCGACACCAGTCATTAGATCCTGGTAATCGCCACCGCCCCAATCTTTGAGGTTTGCGAACCGAAACTTCTGCCCGTAACCGGACGAGCCGCGCGGGTTCACGCGAAGCATTGCATAGCCACGCGCTGGGAAAGTCGCAGTGGGATACACGCCACGGCTGCCCGCAAGAAACGATTGAGTAAATACTCCGGCTGGTCCGCCATGGATTATTAGAAGCAGCGGCACTAGCTTGCCAGTCTGATAGTTGACGGGATAGGTCAGGAGTCCTTCAACCTCAAGACCGTCGGAGCTTTTCCATTTGATCACCTCAGTCTTACCGACCGGCAACTTTGGCAGATCCGCATTGGCCCGGCTCACCTGGACTGGAGAGTAGGTAGTTATCTGACTTACATAAGCCTCAGGAGCTTTGTCACTGGTCTGTAAGGTGAAACCAATCATTGACTGCGAGCGATTGAGAGACATACCGCTGATGACTTCGTTTCCCTTGTTGAGTTCGGTAATCGCGCTCGAATTGACGTCCAGCGAATAGATCCGGGAAACAGTGCCCCTGGTCTCGCCGAAGTAAATCTTCTTGCCATCGGCCGACCAATCGATGACGTTTGGTTGGGCGTCGAAAGTTTCCGCCAGCAATTTCACGGGGCCGCCGCGGGTGGGAATTACCGCCATGCGACGATAGCCCGCCCAACGCGGTGGATCGTCGGAAACCACAAACAGAAGCCATTTACCATCAGGTGAGTATTTGGGGGCCGATTCCGCGGCGTTGGTGGCGGCGATCGTTCTTACTTCTCCCTTTCCCACGTCCACGGCCATCAGGTCGCCCGTGGTCCAATAGTCTGCCTTCGGCATTTTTGTGCGAGCGAAAGCGATTGTTTTGCCATCAGGTGTCCAGTCGAAGTCACTATCAACGTTGTAGTCACCGGTTAGCTTGCGCGGCTCCCGTTTGCCGTTAGCATCTTTTTCGACATTCATCACGTGCAAGCGATTCATCTTAATGTTCTCATCAACCCAACGTGAATCGTCTTTGCCTTTTGCGCCCTTCTCCTCGTCTTCGCTCTGGGCGTCACGCATGAGGAAGGCGATCTGCTTGCCATCGGGCGACCAGGCGAAGTTCCCCACTGCCGTTTTAACGTCAGTCGTCTGCTCGGCTTCACCACCGATCAAGCGAAGGACGAACAGGTTGCTTTTTCCGCTCCGGCTCGAAGTAAACGCGATCATTTTGCCGTCCGGCGACCACTGTGGATTGTCAGAAGACTTTTCGGCGAAGGTTAATTGCAGGGGATCACTGCCGTCGTTGTTGGCCAACCAAATCTGCGCCACATATTCACTCTTCTCAGGCGTCATCACCGCCTGACTTACGGTGTAGACGACCTTCCGGCCATCGGGCGAGACGCGGACCGCGGCAATATTTTTAACCTTCATGGCCAACTCCGGGGTCCAACCAGCGACCCTCTGCTGGGCCGCCAGCGCGGCGGCTGTAACTCCGGCGGTCAGCGAGAGCCCAAGACAAAGGGTCAACGAGTGGGCAAAGCGTCTCATAGCTTATTCTCCTTTGGTGTTCGGTTGAGAGAACTCACACCCCGGGCAGTTTTTCTTGAATCAAAGGCGCGACGGCGACGCGATTGCGACCCTCATTCTTCGCGACGTAGAGTGCCCCGTCGCTGGCAGCATATAGAGCGCGTTCCGAAGTTGCGTGGGCTGGGCAGGCCGCCACGCCAATGCTGACAGTAATATTTCCGACACCGGGTATGCTCTGTTCATCCAAAAGAGCGCGCAATCGTTCCGCGGCCGCGGTAGCCTTCCCTTCACCAATATTTGCAAGTAGCAGAGCAAACTCTTCCCCACCTAACCGCGCTGCGGTGTCGTTATCTCGCGAAACTGCGGAAAGCGTGTTCGCGACGTGGCGTATGACAACGTCTCCGACCGGATGTCCGAAACGATCATTTATCTCCTTCATATGGTCGATGTCCAACTGAAGTAGTGCGCACGGTACACTGTAACGGCGGAATCTTTCAAGCTCGCCATTGAGCGCAACGCGGAAACGGCGCCGATTGGCCAATCCCGTCAAATGATCTAGATCTGCTTCCGAGCGAAGCCGGTCCATTGTCTGTCTCAGCGCAACTACTTGTCCGACCCGCAGAACGAGAAGATCGATCTCCGCAGGAAGCTGAAAGTAGTCAAAGGCGCCCGCTGACAGCGCTGCTTGCCTTCGGTTCAGCGTCGATGCTTTCGCGCCCACCAAAACCAAAGGTATGCCATCTTCCGTTTGGCCCAACAGGCGCGCTAATTCCGCAATAGAGACTCCCTTGATTGCGGAACTCGCTATGACTAACTGCGGACGCGATCGTTGCAGAGAGACTGGAGCAGCAGAGCCGCGGCACACCGCGACTATTTCCAGTCCCGCGGAAATTAGTGGCCCGGGATCCACTGATCCCGGCTCATCGGTAACAATCAGCACACGGCCTCGCTCACGCGCAACCGTCCTGCCGAGCTTCTCTTTCTGGACTTTCGCTTTCATATAAGACCGGCATGAGGTGAGGAGAAAGGTATTCGCGGAAGAACGTTAGGAGAAAAATTGAACTTCTTCGACGACAGTACCGAGTAAGGGGCTCAGTCCACTCCTCCTAACGAGACATTCGCACCTGAGAGAATCGCATTCCAGCATCGGATTGTAAACTCATTGAAAAAGTCATTAGAACCAGTAATACCGTTTGCCACCGGGCCAAAGGGCGGTGGCGGTGTGAATGAGAGTTGCAGCAAATGATACGGGCAGCGCGAACCCGACTAAAGGTTCCTCGGACCGCTCAAGCCAAGTAGGGAGGCAACAAACCTGGACGACCATCCGGGAGTCAAGCGACGCGTGCAGCTTTCACAAATGCCGCCACGCGATCCGGAAGTTTCTTCCCTGGACTGATCTCGAGCGCACTGCAGGCGTCTACGCCGTAAGGATCTACCGCGGTTATTGCCTCTTGCACATTTTCTGAAGAGAGACCGCCAGCCAGGAAAAATTTCGGTACGAGAGCCCGCGTCTTTCGGGCGACAGACCAATCTATTGAGCGACCAGTGCCGCCACGCATCTCGGGGTCAAACGTGTCAAGCATAATCGCCTGCACCTCGTAATCCAGGGCACGATGAGGTTCAAAGTCATTGCGGACCGTCAATACTTTGATCACATACCGCCCTCGGAGCGCGCGGCAATACTCGGGCGATTCATCACCGTGCAACTGCACGGCCGCTACCCCGGCGTTAGACGAGATTCGCTCCACAGTCTCGGGGGTCGCCTCATTTACGAAAACGCCTACAGTTAAAACATTCCCCGGCAAGCGATCTATAATCTCTCGCGCGGCAAGTGGCTCGATGTAGCGCGGACTAGGGCGGTAGAAATTGAAACCCAGCGCATCAGCGCCGGCGGCAACGGATAGCAGGGCGTCTTCCAGGTTAGTTATTCCGCAGATTTTGACAAACGCCATAAAAGCCTTTTAGGGTCAATGGGAAAAAGGGTAAAAGGGCAAAGGAAAAACTAAAGATCGGCGGGGCGAGCACTTGTTCACCGCACAGTCTTCGCTTCTTCCCCCTTCCCCTTTTACCCTTTCCCCTCTTACCCTTTTCTTTCTCCGTTCATCCTGTCGCCATTTCTCCGTCTCTGATCAACGCGCGCAAGGCTTCATCAGGGCGCGGAGAGCGCATCAGGGATTCGCCCACCAGAAACCCCTGATAACCCACCCCCTGCAGCCGCCGCAGGTCATGGGCCGAATTCAAACCACTTTCAGAAACCAGCATCCCGTCGGCAGGAGCTTCCCGTGCCAGCTCTACTGAAGTGTCCACGGAGACCGAGAATGTTTTGAGATCGCGATTGTTCACGCCAATAAACCTGGCGCCGCTGGCCACCGCCCGCTGCATTTCGGTATTCGTATGCACTTCAACAAGAGCGACCATTCCCAGCTCATCTTCAGCAAGCTCTCGTAACAAGACCAATGCCTCGTCGTCCAAAGCTGACACAATCAGCAGTAGCGCGTCGGCCCCGGCAGCGGCTGTTTCATATACTTGATACTCGTCAAAGATGAAATCCTTTCGCAGCACTGGAATTGAAACTGCCGTCCGAACGGCTCGCAAGTCCTGCAGCGAACCGCCGAAATGGTCCTCCTCCGTTAGTACTGAGATTGCTGCGGCGCCTCCAGCCTCGTAATAGCGCGCCATTGAATCAGGACTCATATCATCACGAATAACACCCTTGGAGGGAGACCTTCGCTTGAACTCGGCAATCACGTTAATACGTTCGTTACACAGGGCCTTTACTAAGACATGGGCCTCCGCTGCAGACCTGACTGCCCGGGCGTGTTCCCGCATTCTCGCAAGGGGTCGGTAGCCCTGGTTCGAAATTCTTTTCTTCTTACTAGCAATGATTTCACTAAGGATGTCCATCTAGTAACACTCTCTATCTGCGTTGTCGGTGCTATATCGACGTTGGCGGTCGGCTACGTGGGCTCCCAAGGAGTGGGCACCCTTACAACTGCTCCGTGGCCGCAGTGCGCAGAAGCGCGCCATTAATTCTACGTACCGGTATCCACCTCTCCAGGCGGGCTGCCCGCTTTGGGACTACGATTTGTTCGTTCGATCAACTGCTCCAGTTTCGCCTGGGCAGCACCGCCATCAATGCTGTCCTCCGCAGCTTTTGCGGCCGCTAGAAGATCGCTGCTGATCCCGCCGACAAAAAGCGCCGCCGCTGCATTGGCTACCACCAGGCCACGCGCTTCATCTTGACGTTTTCCGGATAATACTTCGCGAACAATCTTACCATTGGCTTCGGGGTCGCCTCCCCGCAGATGTTCTAAGCTTCCGCGCCAGAGTCCAAAGGTCTTCGGTTCCACTTCGAAGGAAGTGACGTTCTCGCCTTTCACCTCTGCCACCAGTGTCTTAGTCGCCAAAGTTATTTCGTCCAATCCGTCCTCGCCATGTACCACCCAAGCCCGTTCGGTGCCTGAGGCGGCGAGCACCTTCGCCATTCGCTCAACGAGATCTGGCCTCCAAACTCCGACAATCTGTCTGGGTGCGCCGGCTGGATTGCTGAGAGGCCCCAGCAAATTGAAGGTCGTGTGAATCCCCAATTGTCGACGAATCCCGGCAACACGCGCGGTCGCGCCATGATAGAGCGGGGCAAACATGAAACAGATGTCGATCTCGTTCAGGCACTGCTCAGAAACTTCCGGAGCGGCGTTAACATTAACGCCCAGCGCAGAGAGTAGATCAGCACTCCCCGACCGGCTGCTCGCTGCCCGATTGCCGTGCTTCGCCACGGGAAGCCCGGCGCCGGCGATCACAAGAGCCGCCGCCGTGGAGATGTTGAATGTTTTAGCGAGACTTGAACCGGTGCCGGCAGTGTCAATGAAACACAAGTGTTGGCACCTGATGCGAACTGCGCGTCTGCGTAACGCGGCGGCCATGCCCGCCAACTCCTCAACGGTCTCACCCTTAGCCGCTAAGGCGACCAGAACCGCGGCGATCTGGGCATCTGTTGCATCCTCGTCCAGCATGGCGTTGAGCAAGCGATCAGCGTCGTCTCGACTAAGAACTTCGCGACGAACGAGGCGAGGAAGAAAATCCCGCAAAACGTTTTCAGCCATATCGTGAGGTTACAGTTTGAGGAAATTCGCTAACATTTGCTTGCCGCAATTTGTCAGGATTGATTCCGGGTGAAACTGCACACCCTCAATCTGCATTTCGCGATGACGCAAACCCATGATGACGTCGTCTGATGTGAAGGCGGAGATTTCCAAACACTCCGGCAACGATGCCTTCTCTACCATCAGCGAATGATAACGCCCGGCCCGAAAGTGATCTTCAAGTCCCTGGAAGATAGTCTTGCCATCGTGACAAATCTCGGAAGCCTTACCATGCATCAATACCGGTGCCGTCACGACCTTGCCGCCGAACGCCTGCCCAATCGCCTGATGGCCCAGACAGACTCCAAGAATGGGCACCTGCCCGGCGAAGCTTCTTATTACCTCCAGGGACAACCCGGCATCATCGGGAGCGCCGGGACCGGGCGATATGACGATGCGGCTGGGATGCAGACTCGATGCAATCTCCTCAATGGTCACCTTATCGTTGCGACGCACTTCAACTGTTTCGCCGAGCTCACCAAGATACTGGACGAGGTTATAAGTGAACGAGTCGTAGTTGTCGATTACCAACAGCATTGCCGATTGCCAATTGCCAATTGCCGATTTGTTCTTTTGTGACGCATTCTGTGTTATCAGTCCGTCGTTACATTTTCTGACGAAACTTGGGATGAGGCTCTGGCCATTAACCCCCTAGCCTTCCGCCTGCCTCCTGCCCCTGCCTCCTGCCCCTTCCGCCTGCCTACTTTCTCGTTTCCGACTCGCGGAGCAGCTTCGCCAAATCGTCTCGTCCATTCTTAAGTGCCCACGCGGAGGCGATCACTCCATCATCATCTCTGAGGTGCGGGTCAGCTCCACTATCCAACAAGACCCGCGCCACTTCCTCATGGCCATAAACAGCAGCCCACATTAATGCCGTTCCGCCCACTCGGTTCTTAACGTTGGGATTACCGCCCTTCGCCAGGAGCATTTTCAAGATGGTCGCATTGCCTGTCTGCGCGGCGCTATGGAGGGCAGTGTCGCCGTCGATGTCCTGAAGGTTTAAATTGAGGCCCCGCTCCAACAGCTTTGCCACGATCTCATGACGTTCGCGAGAAACGTAATACATCAAGGCTGTCGCGCCGTTAGCACCCGCCGCATTCAGGTCGAGACCCTTGTCACCCAATATAGCATTGGCGACTTCTTCATTTTTGTATTCAAGAGAGCGCAAGAGCGCCGTTGAGCCGGCTTCATCTCTTATGTTCAGGTCTACGCCGGCCTGCAAGAGGGTCTTAACGATTGCCAAGTCGCCACGCGCCGCCGCCGCTATCATGGCAGTTCCGCCACTGATTTCATCTCTCGCATCCCGGTCGATACCAGCCGCCAGAAAGCCGTTCACCGCCAGGACGTCGCTCGCTGCCGCAGCTGCCAGAAAAGATTTTTCGTCGAAGTCGTAACCGCGCAGTTTCAAAAACTGTCTGGCAGCCTCGGGTGTCGGTTTGGCAGCGATGGGCGCACAGCCGCTCAGAAGAGACAAACTCCCGACGGCAAGGATTGTGACAATGAACTTCTTGCTCGCCAACACTCTTTTTATGAATCTGCTCATTTAACACACTGGGCAACAAGGGCCCGCTTGATGCGAACCGCTTTTACCGGCATTTCGCCGTCTGTCTGGGCCCCGTTTATTGCATCCGCAACTTCGATGCCTTTTCGTACTCTGCCAAAAGCAGCAAACTTCGAATTTAGATGCTGACCCTCCCCGACCAGGATAAAAAAATGAGTGCTGGCACTATTTGGTTCGTCAGTGCGCGCCATGGAAACAATTCCGCGCTCGTGTTTGACGAGCCCTGGTTCGTCTGGCAACTTTTTCGCGGCGCGTTTGGATAACTCAACACCCCACTTCTCACCAGTGGAAAGATTGCCACCCTGAATTATGAAGCCTTTGACCACGCGGCTGAACAGGGTGGTGTCCAATGCCCCAGTGGCCGCTAGGTTGAGAAAACTTCGCACGCTCTCCGGCGCCACTTCCGGCATCATTTCGATTTCGATCGACCCCGCCTCAGTCTCAAGTGTGACACAGTGCACTGCCATCTTATCGGGCGAAGCATCGTCAAAAGGTTCCGGTGGATTAGCCGGAGAGTCACCAGGTCTTGCATTGGCTTTTCTGGCTGCGTCAGTATTAGTCTGCGGACTCGGTGCTGGAGGACCCTTCGGGCTCGGTGACTGAACTTGCGCCGAGGCAGCTACAACTGACATGACTAGACCACAGGTCGCCAAAAGCGAACTCATGACTGCGGGCCATCTTCTTGCTTGTTTGAGAGCGTTGATGCTCCGGAGGAGCCCAATGTTTATAGCCTGAGAATCCATTATCGAATCTCGGGCGCTCCGGCGGAGCGCGATGTCTCTACATTTCACTGCTAGAGGAGCTTTGTTGTAAGGGAAGCTTGCAGCTATAGACATTGTGCTCCTATCGGAGCATCGAACGGATTGCATGACTAGATTACTTTTCTGACAAATACTTCTACCCTTTTGAACTTTCCTACGTCTTTGCCTCACGAGCTTCCGGCGACAAATAGTCGAGTCCATCACAATCCTTTTTCAGCTAGTTCAATCGCTCGAAATAATCCGCGCGCTTTGTTTACGGTCTCAGCATACTCATGTTCCGGGACAGAGTCCGCGACTATGCCTGCCCCGGCTTGTACGGATGCCTTTCCATCGCGCAACACAATGGTGCGGATCGCAATGCAAGAGTCGAGATTATCAGCGTAGTCCATATAGAGTATCGACCCCGCGTAGACGCCGCGCCGCTCTGGCTCAAGCTCTCGAATGATTTCCATGGCGCGAATTTTAGGTGCGCCGGTTACCGTGCCGGCAGGAAAGCACGATCCCAGCGCGTCGAAACGATCGAGCCCGTCACGCAATCGGGCTCGCAAGCTGGTAACGAGATGCTGTACATGTGAATACCGCTCAACTGCCATCAACTCTTCGACCTTCACGGAGCCATAGTCAGCAACACGCCCCAGATCATTCCGTCCCAGATCGACGAGCATTGTGTGTTCAGACACCTCCTTTTCATCAGTTCGCAAGTCTTCGCCAAGCATCCAATCCTCAGTCTCAGTTGCTCCACGCTTGCGAGTTCCGGCAATGGGTCGGTAATCCAACCGCTGCCCGTGACAGCGAACCAACATTTCAGGCGAGGCGCCAACGATAGTCTCCTCCCCGAGGCGGAGGAAAAACATGTATGGCGAAGGATTGATGGCCCGCAACGCCCGGTAGATCTCCAGGGGATCATCCGTAAACTTCGTGGAAAACTCCTGCGAAAGCACTACCTGGTAACAGTCGCCGGCTGCGATGTGCTCCTGAATTCGGCGTACGCCGGCTTCGAAGCCTCTTCGGGTCCAGGTGGATTCCGGCTCTATCCTGCCATTCCGGACAGGACGCTTCTCCACAACTCTGGGCGGTACTCCCTGGCGGAGCTTCTCTTCAATAATCGCTGTGCGGCCCACGGCCTCATCATAAAGCGCTCTTAGCTTCGTGTGGCTTCCTTTCGCCTCTTCCGTCAACACAATTGAGACAATCTCCGTGCGCTGTCGCAGACGATCAAAAGCAATCACGTCGCGATAGAACATCCAGACGGCGTCGGCCTGAAGCGGCTGCGTTTTTGACGAGTTTTGGTCGACGGTTTTCAAGACGGATTCGAACCAAGCTGCTGCATCGTAGCCAAGATACCCAACTGCGCCGCCGGCGAAAGGCGCTAAGCCTGAACGCTGAGCCAGCATTCGTTCCCGAAAATAATCGCGCACCCAATCTGTCGCTACGATGGAGAAGATCTCAGTCTTTCCGTTTCGTTCAACGAATGTCTGCAAGCCGCGGCCGCGCACAATCATTTGAGGTTCCGCGCCGAGGAATGAATAGCGTGCAATTCGTTCGCCACCTTCCACCGATTCGAGCAAGAAAGCATATGGGGAATTACCGGCGATGCACATGAACACGCCGACCGGCGTTTGCAGGTCAGCAAGCACAGACCGCACCACCGGCACCACGTTGCCCTGACGTGCCTCATGCTCAAAGTCTTCGAATGATGAGGGTTGCAGGTCTAGCATCATATCAACCGATTAGCCGCGAGCCAGTGACCACCATCGACCACCAGAACAATTCCATTGATATATGCGGCTGCGTCAGAACAAAGGAACACCGCAGCCTTTTCAATATCTGCGATTTCTCCGAACCGACCGAGGGGTATTCTTTGCCGCAGTTCTTCTTTGATTGGCTCCGGCACAAGTCGCTTCATTCCTTCCGTATCACCGATTGGGCCCGGGGCAATAGCATTTACGCGAATACCGTAACGCCCCCACTCCACGGCCAGGTTTCGAGTTAAGGCGTCGACACCCGCTTTGGCCGCGGAAACGTGAAGCTGCATTGGGGTGCCAAGGTAATGAAGCGTGGCGCTGATATTTAGAATCTGGCCGCGATTCTTTTTCAACTCCGCAAACGCCGCCCGACAAACATTGAACGTACCCTTGAGATCGATGTCGACGACAGTCCCAAAGCCGTTAGGCGAAAGCTCTTCGGCCGCGCAGAGAAAGTTTCCGGCCGCCCCATTTACCACGATATCCACTTTGCCAAACTGCTGGACGGTCCCGGCAACGGCCTTCTCCACATCCTCGGGATTGCGAACGTCCGCCGCCACCGCGAACGCCTGTCCTCCGGCTTGGTTGATAGCCTCGGCCGCCGGCTGCAAATGCTCCATCTTTCGGCTCACAAGAACTACGCGAGCGCCGGATTCCGCAAGTGCACGCGCTACACCGCCGGTGATTCCTGTTCCACCACCGGTGACGAAGGCAACCCGCTCATTTAGGATTCCGTCGGAAAATATTTTGTTGGACATAGTGACTAGCAGGGGAAAAAGGACCCTACTCCCCCTTTACCCTTTCCCCCCACTTAATTTCTTACTTTCGCGTTTCAACAATTCTAGCAGATCGTCAACGTGGCGACGCTCGGTAAGGAAGCTGTTTATGTTCACTCGCATCGCCCTGCGCCCATGCAGCACGGTGGTTGTGATAAAAGCCTCGCCGCTTTGCTCGATTTGCTGCTGAAGCCTCAGTTGTAAACGATCTTGATCTTCCCCCGGTGCGTTGCGAGCCATTTCCGGTAAAAACTTGAAACAACATACAGCCGTTTCAACCTCTCGCAGCCGCTGGAATTCCTTCAACTCGTCAATCCGGCTCGCCAAATAATGCGTCAAACCAATTTGCCGTTCGATTACTTCTTGGTAACCCCGTCGGCCCATGAACTGCAGTGCCATCCACAACTTCAGAGAGCTAAACCGACGGGTTCCCATCTGACCGTATCTGAAAAAGTCGTATTCAACATCTGCGCCGCCGCGATCTTCGCTGAGATACTCCGGGCTGATGTCGAAGGCCTCGCGCAGCACCCGTCCGCCATCTCGTACCAGCACTGCCCCGCAGGCAAAAGGAACAAAGAGCCACTTGTGTGGATCGAGGGTTATAGAATCAGCCTCTTCGATACCTTTCAGCTTGGATTTGTGTTGGTCGGAAAAAGCCAGGGTCCCACCGTAGGCAGCATCAACATGAAACCAGCAATTGTTTTCCCGCGCGATCGTCGCCAGCTCAGCCAAAGGGTCGATAATTCCCGTCGAGGTAGCGCCCGCAACGCCGACCACACAACACGGTATTCGCCCGGCTTCGCGGTCGCGCTCGATCTCGGCTCGTAGCAAGTCGGTTTGGACATGAAAGCGATCGTCAGTAGGGATCTTGCGCAGACCGTCGCGGCCGAGACCGAGAATGTCTGCGCTTTTGACAACTGAGTAATGGCATTGTTCAGAGGCATAAATAACAAGATCGCCCGGCACCCTACGAACCCCCTCGTGAACCACTGCGGAGTGGGCGTTGTCGCGAGCACACTTTAGGGCTATGAGATTCGCCTCAGAGCCGCCACTCGCAAGAGTGCCAAAGCTCCGCGGTCCATAGCCAATTAGATCGCAGAGCCAGCGCATAACGCGCGCTTCGATCATTGCCGACGCTGGCCCATTGCGCCAGGCTCCGGCATTTTGGTTCAGTGCGGAGCAAAGCGCGTCGGCCCAAACCCCGATCGGCAACGGCGTGGGATTAAACTGTCCGTAGTAGCGTGGACTCGCCACCCCCATCGCGTGCGCCGAGATGTCCCTCGTGAAGCGGGCCAGAATTTCGTCAAGTCCCAGCCCGTTTTCTGGAAGCTGCTCGGCGAAAATAGTCTCCAGGTCGGACGGCGTGGCGTGCGGGGCGACTGGGCGCGAATCCAAACTCGCAGCAAAATCTGTAATGATGCGTGTCACCGCACGCCCAAGGTATTCGTGTTGCCAGGCTAGATCTTCCATTACCAGTTTGTCCTTAGCCTCGTGATCCTTCGTTAAATTGGAATTAGAAGAATCTCATGCAAAGGCGGAAAGGAGCAAAGTCGGTCGCGGCAGTAGCCCTACTGACAAGGAGTATTCATTTTGCATAATTTTCCATTTCTCAGTTGTCAGTCGCGCCATTTCTTCGACTCGTAGCGGCGGCATGAATTAGCCCGGTCTTTTAAGGCCGGGAAAGCAAAGCTGACAAAATATCCCGTCGCGTCAGCGACGACTAACCCATCATTCAATCGTCGCTGGCGCGACGAGGGTTACAACGTTGCGACGCCCGGCCTTGAAAGACCTGGCTAATTCATGCCGCCGCTACGCGTCGAAGAACATGACAGATGAGAAATAGAAAGCGGAAAATGAACTCTTTAACAATCGGGCTACGCCGAAGTTACCTTCCCTACAATGACTAGCCTCCTGCTCCTGCAACTTTGCGGTCGCTCCGACTTTCGGTAACACTGCACTCGAGATTTGAACGATGACTGCAACCAGCGCACAAATTAAAGAGTTTAGAAAAGCGCTCGCGTCCGAGGCCGGAGTCTATCAGACAAAAATCAGCGCCGAGGCGATTGAGCGCTTTTCCAAATACTATGAACTGTTGAGCACCTGGAATCCTCGCCTGCACCTGGTGGCACCATGCTCGCCTCGTGAGTTTGCCATCAGACACGTCCTTGAGTCGTTAATGTTGCTGCCACACCTGCCGCAAGCTGCGAAGGTCGCTGACGTGGGCTCGGGCGCTGGTCTGCCTATTATTCCATGTTTGATTGCGCGTCCAGACATAACAGCCACGCTCATTGAGTCGTCAAAGAGGAAAGCGGTTTTTCTGCGCGAGGCGCTTCGTCGCGCCGAAGGATCCAAATCTTCGACGGTGATTGCCGAACGCTTCGAGGAGATCCCGGCCCCGGAAGTCAACTATATTACCTGTCGCGCTCTCGATCACTTCGAAGCGAACCTATCGGGTCTGCGCAACTGGTCGCCGCCGGGGAGCAAACTGTTGTTTTTCGGAGGCGAAGGACTTCGTGACCAGATCATGAACCTGGATCTCAGCTTCACGGAGATCCAAATACCAAATTCCCAAAGAAGATATCTATTCGAGATTAGGGGAAAGTAGCGAGGTCACGTGTTCGAGTTGGTTTCATTACATTGACGGGTACGAGGAGACCATTTTCCATGTGTCATTTCTCATTTGTCGTTCGCGCCATTTCTTCAACGCGTAGCGGCGGCGTGAATTTGCCCTGTCTTTTAAGGCCGGGTGCCAAGACCCTCCAAACACTTCGTCGTTAGATGATTGAGTGACCGGTCAGTCGTCGCTGACGCGACGGGAACCTGTTATGACTCCCCTTCCCGGCCTTGAAAAGACCGGGCTAAATTCACGCCGCCGCTACGCGCCGAGAGACAAAAAGCCAAAATGGAAAATGTTCAGCGCGTGGTGTGAACGACAATCTCGGGCTGAAGTGGTCTTCACGGAAAACCGCGACCGCAGTCTCATGAAACTTGCTTCCCCACACAACCACCGACGCATAAGGTTCGCGCTTCGCCTCAGCCCCGCTCTTAGGTAAACGACCGATAGTTGTCAGAACTCTTCTGAGCAGACTCGCTGTAATTGCCCTGTCGGGGAAACTAACGCGCCCCTGCGCTTCAGTCTGACGGACGTCCTCGTGTCCGGGAGCTTTCCAATAGGTAGTGTTGCCAATGCTCAGTCACATTGATCCCGGGCACCGGAGTACCTGATTCATCAATAACCCTTAAAGTCCAGGTGGGTACGATTGTTGTTTTGAAGGGAAAGATTAAAAGGACAAGGAGCAGAAACAATAGAACAGCCAGAGCTCTTCGCAGGCGCGTCCCTACTTGGGGAATCCAATCCAGACTCATGGGCGTTAAGGAAATTGACTTGGAAGACTTCCTGCCCTAGAACTTCTACTGTCAAACGCGCCGATGCCCCTGTGAGTTGCCCCCGCTGGGGTGCAATAGGGAAACTAGCGCACCACGTCAATTCCTATAAGCTGCTGGCCTGAGATTACAAAATCCGCAGGAGGCAGTTCCATTTCATAAACCGGGGAAAGAACCGTCGGAGTGTAGCCGCCCGATGTTCTGTCGCTGTTCAGAGTCGCCACTACCGAGGGCGGGAGGTTGGGCAGTTCATCGGTACCAATTACTGCGCCAGGCGTAATCCGGAATAGCTTCACATAAAGACGGTCGCTCTTTTTCACTTTGTTAATCGCTCGAACTAGCTGACCCAGATCCTGAGGCACAAAAGCCTTGGCCGCCAAACCCTCTTGTAGCACGCTTCCGTCTCCTACAAACACCAGCAACTGGCCGGGTGTGGCGTCCTCTGGAATCTGCACAGGAATTCGCTGTACAAATTGCTTTCCGGCTTCAGTTCTTACGTAAGCCTGAATTTCCACCTTCTCACCACGCCGTACTTCAGTGCGGTCGAGAGCAATGCGTTCGAGCGTGCCGGCATACTTCGTGTCGCTCGAGGAAATGTCGAGCGTCACACCATCAATCTGTACGTCATCGAAGCCGCTGCTCATTAGCGACCCGATTGGCGTGGCCACAGAGCCGGCAGCCATGATTGCTGAACTGCCGGACGAAAAACGTCGGTCCAGCTGCACATTCTCCTGTCCCTTGACCTTAATCTCACCTTTAAGGCTGATCGTGGATTCCCCCAGCGCTCGCTCGCTCGAAGTGATCGTGTTAAAGACCGTAATGTTCAAAAGCAACGGCGTCAGGAATGAATCATTGGCGACCTCATACGAATAGGTCTCGGTCCGGCCGCGACTGGTGTGCAGATTGATTTTAACGGGAATCATTTTCGGAGCGCGACCAAGGCTGCCGAACACTCCCGCCGCACGATCCTGAGAAATCGCGCCCATCATTTGGCCGGGTACAGATAGCTTGAAAGAATTGTTGACGTTGGCGATGACTGTAACTACAGACGTTTCGGTCATCGGCATGTCTGCTGCCCCCAAACTTAAAAACGGATGGCCGAACGCATAGATGCGATCACCATCGCGGAAAGTAACCGTTCCCGACGCTGCAATCGAATAGTCTCCCCGAACCAGCTGCACGCTCAGCGAAGTGCCGGGCGTCAGCGTTTTTTCATTCGCTTCGCCGAGTGGAGTGATTGCTGCCGAGCCACCTGCACCGGAAACTGGTAATAAACCGTTGGCCATTAATTGCGGAGCAAAGAGGGAAAGCGATTCCTGGCTAATACCACTGAAGACTACGGGGGTGGCAATCGGTGTCATCTGCTGACCCATCAGAGCAACAAGAGGCGAGCCGGCGGAGACGGGAGCGATTAGCGAAGTCGCGGTGACCGCTTGCTTTGGGAGAGTGCCTTTCCATTCGGTTGCGGCTAGTTGCGCGAAGGATACCAATCGCGGAGCTCTTGGCCTGTGGGTCTCATCTACCTTACCCTTCTCAAAGATATCGATCATCTGCTTGATGGGCGTGATGCCGGCAATAGGTTCTTTGGAAAACGGGAAGCTAAAAGCTATGGCGCCGACGAGGCGACCATCGACATAGACCGGCGAACCGGACATTCCTGCGAAGACTCCGGTCTTTTCCACATTCGATCCGCTCAGGCGGGCGATGACTGCCGACTGTCGAGGCCCCGGGAAACCCGGCAAGACACCTAAAATCTCTACACCAAACTCCTGCGTCTCTGTCCCTGCGAAAACCGTATGTGCCACTCCCTTCATTCCGGGACGCAGGTCTTCAAGCGCAAACAGCCGGGAATCTTTGTCGGACAGCGCCTGCTTTTGAGCGAGAGCCGTTCCGGAAGGCGTGCCGACGGCAAAAAGTGCTACCAAAACTATGAGGAATTTCTTCATTAATACCCCTTAAACCGTCAAGACAGCTGGAAGTTGAGATGCGACCGAATGAACTCTGCACCTCAAGTCGACTATAGCTTCCGCTATTGGAGTCGGTCAAGGTATGTCTACCTCTTAGGCAGAAGCGACAGCAGGCCACTTTTCAACAGCAGTCCGGTCTTTGATGCGCAAAACTAGATATTCGTTCCAGGTTAGGCAGTTGCGCTTGGCGCACTGGTTAGCGCATGGTAACGTCCCGCCCCGGGCATGCTATTTACATGAACTTAATGGCAGGTTTCATTCTGGTGGGCGGCGCATCGAGTCGCATGGGAACCGACAAGGCGGCACTGCTGATCGAGGGCCGGACCTTCGTTCAGCGAATTGCCGACGAACTGTTGGCCGTAACAGACTCAGTCACCCTTGTCGGCCAGGATTCGAGGAGACTCCAACTGAATCTCCCCAGTGCCCCCGACCGTTATGAGAATTGGGGAGCTCTGGGGGGTGTCCACGCCGCGCTTTCCGTTTCCCAGTCGCCGTGGTCCTTGGTTGTCGCCTGCGATCTTCCCTTCGTTACAGCGGGATTATTCGCTCGCTTGGCCGGTTGGCGCGAAGACTTTGAAGCGGTGGCGGCAGTACAAAGAGACGGGCGCCCGCAGCCACTCGCCACCCTCTATCGCAACGATCCCTGTCTGGTCCGCGCGGATCATTTG
Organism: Pyrinomonadaceae bacterium; assembly: GCA_041744135.1. GTDB lineage: Bacteria > Acidobacteriota > Blastocatellia > Pyrinomonadales > Pyrinomonadaceae > PSRF01. The sequence continues at coordinate 13,952 of JBGTLM010000325.1, read as the reverse complement.
ATCAAATCCGGCGAACGCAGGCCCATCGCTCTGTTACAATCTGTCCGCACACGTTGGACTCCCTTCAGTGAGCTCCAGGAGTTACCGGGCGCCGAACATTTTTTTGATAACATCAACACTCCGCAAGACTACGAACAGGCGAGCGGAAAAAGGGATACCATTGAGGCTGCGGGGATGACTTAACAGATTCGCCGGCAAGGCTGGCCCAATTTTCGTCCCCCCATCCTTCATCTTCTTCTCATGGCCTCCAGACGACGATTAGGGAAGAAGCTTTTTAAGTCGCTTCTGCCAATTCTACTGGTGCTGATAGTGGCGCTCGTCGTAGCGCTGGCTCTCATTGTCCGGGGAATCACCCATCCGCCTCGCCGCGCTTACCTGGTAACGCCGAAGGCGTTTTCTCAGATCAGTGGTCCAGCGCTCAAGGTTACTGATCAAACCTGGCGGAATGGTGACAACACTCCTGCGCGAGGCTGGTTACTTCGCGGTGCCGAGGGGGCGCCTGCTGTCGTCCTTCTTCATCACTACGGTGCAGATCGCTCCTGGCTTTTCAACTTGGGCGTCAAGATAAACGAAGCCACCAACTTCACCATTCTCTGGCCCGACCTTCGCGGTCATGGATTAGTGCCACCCGTACAATGGACATCATTCGGAACTCTTGAAGGAGAAGACGTGCTGGCTGCGCTGGATTTCTTACGCGTCCAGAAGTCGGAGAACGGTAAACGCCTTGTGGGAGATCAGGTCGCACTTTTTGGAGTCGAGCTTGGCGCTCTCGCTGCACTGCGTGCCGCCACCCAAGACAAGAGTGTTGTTGTTCTGGCCCTCGATTCAATACCTCGCAATTCCCATGAGCTCGTGCAGACCACTGTTAAGAATGATGTGGGAATAAGCCTGCCGCTGCTGCCTGCTCTGGCTAGTCTGGCCGCACGTGTCTACCTTCTCGGCCGCTACGAAAACACTCCCGCATGTGAGATTGCGGCGTCCCTGTCTAGCCGGCGCGTTCTGCTGCTCTCTGGACCGGAGGCCGGAGAGCTTCGCGAGTCGACAATCGACCTGTCCCGATGCTTTAAGACCCCGGTCGAGATCAAAGCTGACCTGCCTTTGACCGCTTTCAATCTGCCCTCAGCCACCGGAGAAGACGGCGAAGGATATGATCGCCAGGTAATCGAATTCCTGGACAAGAACTTGCGCTAAGAAAGGATTCATTTTCCATTTTCCATTTCCCATAATTTCTCATCGGTCATTGTTTGCTTCTTGTTCGTGTCCGTTCGTGTGATTTCGTGGATCGTTCTTCTCTCGGCCAAGGAACCGATCCACGAAATCACACGAAGCGCCACGAAATAAGATTCAGAAAATGGCCAATTGAAAAATGAGAAATGGAAAATATGGAAAATGAATCCTTCTGACCTGCAAGTTAGTGGGGCTTGAGCCATCTTTTCGGAACTGGGGTCACTGACTCGCAACGCCTACCAGCGCGAGTTTTCCGTTGTTCCCAACCACATCTATTCGAGCAGACGGTAATCCCGTTAACTGATAAATGTATTCGACGGGCACGAGCACCAGAATCGGAGCGCGGTACTCTCTGGCCGCTTCCAAAATATCCAACGCACTTTCAAATCTAACGGGTTCACCGTCTGCGGCATAGACCACCCGACCCGCCGCGTAGAAGTCCGCGGAGCGGTCGATTTGGTGCAGAGCGTAGACAGGTGCTGAGCCGTAGCCGCGAACGTTCGCCAGCTGAATCAGGTCGCGCGTTGATTCCTTGATGGTGAAGCTGGCTACTCGGCAATTCAGGGTCACTATGAGCGCTGCGAACGTGGCGAAAATCACGAGCAGGGCCGAGACGATCTTGCGGCGGGTCCAGAAAATGCAGGTGGCGGCGGCGATGGTCAAAGGCACGCCAACCATCGCTACACACGTGGGAGAAAGACTGCCCGAGCGAACCACATAAACCGAACCCACGATAGCGAACACGCCGAAAAGAGCACCGGTGATTCGCATGGCCCAAAATCCATCGTGATCGCCCGACAATAACTTTGTTAGACGTTCACCAGCGATTAATGCTCCAGCGGGCAGGACGGGCAAAATGTATCCGGGCAGCTTTGAGCCGGAGAAAGAAAAGAATGCAAGTGGCATCAGCAACCAGGCGAGGGCAAACACTCGCAACCGGTCTACTGAGTCAGTGGAGCGCAATCGCCAACTTCGGGTTTTCACCAGTCCCTCTAATAGGAATGCAGTCCACGGCAATGACAACGGAATCAGGATCAGGAGATAGAAATAGAAGGGTTGCGGGTGCCTATATTTGTTTGAAAGGTAGCGCGCAAAGTGATGCTGAATGAAAAACTCATCGATGAATGGCCAGCCGTGTCTGAGGATAACAGGAACGTACCAGGTCGAAGCCACAGCGAACGTCAGTGGAAGCCCCCACCAGAAGGTAAGGAAGAACGATCTTGCGGGAAACTGGCGTCGCGCCAGTTGATACAAACCGACAACACTGAAAGGAATGACCAGACCAATCAACCCTTTTGCCAGGAGAGATAAGCCAATGAACACATAGAAACCAAACAGTAACCTGCGACGGCGGTCTTCTTTCTCTTCCAACTCTGAAACCAAAAAGAAACTAAGCGCCCACGCAGTCGTCATGGTAACGACAATATCGAAGCCTACACCTCTCGAAAAAACTATGATCCCCAGAGTCGAGGCCGCAATGATTGCACTCCAGGGTGCAAGTTCAGCCATTTGATGCTCGATGCTCGATCGGCAAACTCGTCTGGATGCCCAGAAGACCGAGAACACGGTCAACAGGCCGGAGAGGGCAGGCCCCAGCCGAGCGGCCCACTCGCTTACTCCGAACAAGCGAAAGCTGGCCATCATCATCCAATAAAGCAGCGGTGGTTTTTCAAACCAGTTGTGGCCGCCCAGAGTAGGAGTAACGAGATCGCCGCGCAGAAACATTTCGCGCGCGACCTGCGCGTAGCGCGGTTCGTCGGGTCCTACGAAGGGCAGGTGACCCAGACCGTAACAGTAGAAGGCGATAACGGCGAGAAAAACTAAAAGCCAGACCCGCTTGGCAAGCGTTAAAGGTTGCAAGTATAGTCGCTCCGCTTAACAGAGGCAGCAAATCCGGGTAGTGTCTTATTGAGAGTATTCGGCGGTAGCCACTCAATTACGGAACCGAGGAGCCGTAGCGACCGGGTCCGGGCGGAATGGCTAATCCCTGACCCTGAATGGAACTGGAAACGCAGCCCTCTGAAAATCGGGAGAGCTAAACGGCGTCCTATTGTTTTCCTATGTAAGTGGAATCGCAACAAGACCCGGTCGCTACCGCTCCTTCTTAGAAACATGCTTAAGGTTGGCACTGCTTAAGCGGGCTATTTGCAAGTTTCATCTCGTTATCTGCGCGTCGCAGACGAGCAAAGCTACTCGGTTCTGTAATTGAGTCGCCGCTTAGGCCTCTCACGTTCAAACTAAGACACTACACAAAATCGGTTGATTTTGACGGCTGTAGCTGCGATTCCGAATCACTGTTCACTGGTCAGTTCGGATAGTATCAGGAAACATCAAAACGTGACGTTACGAACAGCAGTCATCGGGGTAGGCCATCTGGGACGCCAGCACGCCCGAGTCCATAGAACCCTTGCCGACGAAGGGCTGATACGATGTGAATGGGTTTGTGATGTCGATGAGCAGGCCGCGCGTGCGATTGCCGTGGAGCGAGAGGTTGACTGGACCACTGATTGGCGCAAATTAATCGGGCGCGTAGACGCTGTCAGTCTTGCCGTCCCTACCGAGTCGCACTGCGAAATTGCCTGTGGCCTCCTTGAATCAGGAATTCACGTTTTGGTTGAGAAGCCGATCGCGCGAACGCTAACAGAAGCAGATCGCATGATTCGAGCCGCAGACAAACGTGGCGCCCTGTTACAGATAGGCCATTTGGAGCGATTCAATCCCGCCCTGGTAGCACTGCGTCCGCACGTGCGCAATCCGGTCTACTTCGAAATCCATCGGGTTGGCGAGTTTACCGCCCGTTCGCTGGATGTTGATGTCGTCCTAGATCTGATGATCCACGACCTTGATATCGTGCAGTGGTTAGTTGGCGAAGATGTTAGTGTTACCGAACTCCACGCCGTTGGTATTCCGATTCTGACGAACAAGGTTGATGCGGCTAATGCACGACTAGAGTTCTCTTCCGGAGCTGTTGCCAATATTACGGCGTCGCGCGTCGGTACGGAGAAGATTCGCAAGATGCGGTTTTTTCAACCGCATGACTACATCGCCGTTGACTACACGACCAAACGTGCGTCGATTAGCGGCCTGGCGCCGCCAACCGCCGATGGCTTATGGCCGGGCGTCCACGTCCGGAATCTGGATGTGATCGACGCTGAGCCCCTGCGGGCTGAAATTGTCTCCTTTATTGAAGCCGCGCGAGACGGCCTGCAGTCGCCCGTCTCCGGAATGGATGGGCGAAATGCACTCGCACTGGCTCTCCGCGCGGTGGAACGGATCGAGGAACACGCGGTGAAAGTTCGGAGCGCCTCGGTGGGCGCGCGGGCCTATCAGAATGGTCCTTAAGAGCCAGCCCGAACCGAATATCTCCGCTCTGTTGGACTCGCGTATAGATGCCGGCGACTTTCCTTCCGCCGTCTATCTGATAGTCGAGCGTGGTCGCCCAGTCTTCGCGGACGCTCTTGGACATGCCGTTGTCGAGCCTTATCGAATAACGGCCTCGCTGCAAACAATCTACGATCTCGCCAGCCTGACCAAACCGCTGATAACCGGTCTCCTGTTTGCCCGCCGCCTCGAGGCGGGCGAGTTAACCCTGGACAGCACGGTCGCACACTACCTCCAGGAGTTTGAGCGGGCGGACAAGCAGATGATCACCGTGCGCCAACTCCTGACGCATACGTCGGGACTGCCGGCGTGGCGTCCCCTCTATATCCTTGCCGAAGGCAAGCGCGATCTGGTTCTCAACGTTATCGCCGCTGAAGATCTTGAATACCAACCCGGCACGCGGGTCGTCTACAGCGATCTCGGCTTTATCACCCTGGGTTTTCTACTCGAAAGATTTACCGGCCAGCCGATGTCGGAACTGGCGCGTTTTGAGATTTTCGAAGCTCTCAGACTTCAAAGCACTTTCTTCAACCCCGAGATCGCGAAGCAAACCGGAATTGCCGCATGCGAGACAGGCAACGCTTACGAGCGTGCGACGTCCCGGGAGATGCCCACGTCCGAATATGCCAAGTGGCGCGAAAATCTCATTTGGGGAGAGGTGCATGACGGCAACGCCCACTTCCTCGGAGGAGCGGCGGGCCATGCAGGTCTTTTTTCGACAGCTGATGAAACGGCTCGCATCGCCGCGCAGTTTCTTTCGGCACAGAGGGAGATACTCGGTCCGCGAATTTGTGAACTCTTTAGAACGAACATGACGGAAGGGCTCGAAGAGGCGCGCTCAGTCGCCTGGCAACTGGCAGCAACTCCAGAGTCAGCCGCTGGCTCGGCTTTGCCCTCGGACAGTTATGGACACAGCGGATTCACAGGTACGAGCTGCTGGATCGATCCGCATCGAGAACGAGTCTTTGTCTTACTAACCAATCGCACACACTTACATGCGCTGCCTTTCGCCAACATTAATAGTGTGCGTCGAGAGTTTCATCGCCTGGCCGTGGCTGCCCTGGACGCCGAGAGTGTGTAAACTGCGTGTGGAGAAATAGTTGTAGGGCGGCGAGGCTGTCAAATCTCTCCGAGACTTCGGTAAAGACTTATAAAATACCGGGTAGTAGAGTAATGCCGCGTGCTGGCGATCATGGCAAAAAGCCCAACGCAACTAAATCTGTTTGAGCCTCACGACGTCTGTGTCTGGAGACACGCGCGGATCGTTCTTGCTACAACTCTAATCCTTTTCTCAGGGTGCTACGCCGGGACTGCGAGGAATGGAGAAAAACCGTCCTCCGAAATAATAGTCGCGGCGGCAGCAAATCTTACTGACGCGTTCCAGGCACTTAGTCGCCAATTCAGCGATCGCACAGGGATTCGTGTGATTCTAAGTTTTGGAGGTACGGCCGACCTGGCAAAACAAATTGAAAATGGTGCGCCCTTTGACATCTTTGCGGCGGCCGACTCAGATCATGTGGAAGCTCTGGAACAGAAAGGGTTGCTCACGCCAGGAACGCGCGCACTGTACGCACGCGGTAGCCTCGTTCTATGGGTTCCCCTCGGAAGCACGATCAACGTAGAGCGGCTGGAAGACCTGAATCGCAAAGAGGTGGAGCGCATTGCTATTGCCAAGCCTGATATCGCTCCTTACGGTCAGGCAGCGGTGGAAACCCTGCGTTCCTTAGAAATGTGGGAGCAGGTGGAACCCAAGGTGGTCTACGGAATGAACGTTTCGCAAGTGAAGCAGTTTGTCTCTTCAGGTAATGCCGAAGCTGGGTTTTTGCCTCGCGCCCTCGTGAAACCGGGCGAAGGCCACTACCTCGAAATTGGCGAAGAGCTGCATCGACCTATCGATCAGGCGCTGGGAGTTATCAAAGCTTCTGAAAAGCAGGACGCCGCACGGCGCTTTGCCGACTTTATTTTGAGCCCGGAAGGACAACTTATCCTCAAGGAATACGGCTACAAACCACCTACCCGGTGAACTTGGAAACAATAGCCGACCGAGCCCAATTACCGTGTCGTATCTCCTCTCAGCGCCAAACTGCACACTACCAGGCTCTACGCATTTCTGTTACCCACCGCAAGTATTCTAGAATAGGTCCCCAATAGGTGTTCACCGCGTTCAATCTTCTGCTGGTTGTTTTCCTGGTTCTCGCCAACGGGTTCTTTGTGGCGTCGGAGTTTTCTCTGGTCGGAGTGCGTCCTTCTCGCATAGCCACCCTGGCGGCAAGTGGCAATAAAGGCGCGCATACTGTTGACCGAGTTACACGCCGCCGTATACGTAGCATACGCTTAGTCCTCAGCGCTCAGGCTTCAAGCACTGCCACGATGCTCCTTCGTCTTAACGTCAATTGCCCTCCCACCTCTCGAATCCCTAGCTAACAAGAAAATGGGAACGCCAGGCGACATTAAGCGACTTCTATTAATTAGCAATTCGCCTCTTTACCGCAGCGGCTATCTCGACCATGCCACTGTCCTTCGCGACCGTTACCACGAAGCAAGCTGCATTTCTTGCAAGCAAAATTTGTTAACACACACACAACCCAGTCTCGTATGGACGGACCAGAACTTTAGAAACAGGACATGAGGTCGCAGCCGCAAAAATGAGCCTCGGCAGACTGAACGTGTAGTACTATAGCGGCGCGGCGCCTCTCCTTGAGACTAAAGCCGTGAAAGGGCTGGGGTAATGCGCGGTTCTCTCGCAAGAAAAGCCATCGCCTTCATCGTTCTGTTCTCGCAGCTTCTCTCCGCTGCTCTAGTATTCGGACAACAGAAAACTGAAGAAACCCGGCCGAGACGAGCACAACTGCCGGCCAACCAGACTTCCGCTCCAACCGACGAAGCGTGGAGAAACCCAGCCACCGATACACCCGTTTCGCTACGTCAACCCGCTATTGAACTAATCTCCCGACCAGAGCCAAAGATCCGGGTCGCCCTCGCCACCAATGCGCGCTCGGCGACAGTTTCCACAAACGGGCGTTTGATCAATGCGAGCGATTCCGGTAGAAACTTGATCCCTCTTGACGTTGACCGAGTGCGACTCGAGCCGCGGCTCTTATCTCCGCTACTTCCAGTTAGTGTCGAAAATTCGTATCGGCTCGCGATCTCGGGAGCCGCTTCGCGGGGGGAGGCCGAACAAAAGTCTCGCGAAGTACGGGAGGCGATTGGTGAGGAGTCTCAGATTGCCCTGGACGCGGAAACGAAGACGTGGGGATTGATAGTAGGAAACAGACTCTCTCGCGCGGAAGCAGAAGAACTGGGCGCAAGGCTAAGCGAGGCGGGCTTCGATGCCAGAGTCTTTCAATCCAGCCTCGCCGCGTCCTCGCAGGCTTCCGCGATAACCAGATCTTCCAACCAGACTCAACCCACTCAAGCGCGACCCACTCAAGCGCGACCCTCAGCCGGTAGTCTTCGGCTCGCTGCGCGCGTCAGCGCCCCCTCTCGTGAGGTCGTCGGCTTCTCAGGCGCTGCACGTAGTTTCAGCTCCAGCGCGCCGGTCCTTCTTGCATCCAACGACGAATCAAAGAACCCCGTTCATTTCAATGAGCGGGCCTATCGCGGTCGCATAGAAGTTTTCACCAACACGCGAGGCTCCCTGACGGTCGTCAACGTACTCGGGCTGGAAGACTATGTCCGCGGCGTAGTCGCTAACGAACTCTCGCCGGGCGGCTATCCTGCGCTGGAAGCTCTCAAGGCCCAGGCAATCGCGGCCCGCACCTACGCTTTGCGAAATCGCGGACAGTTCATGTCGCAAGGGTTCGACCTTTTGCCGACTACCCGCTCCCAGGTTTATCGAGGGCTCTCATCAGAACATCCGCTTTCGACTCGGGCGGTTGACGAAACGCGTGGGCTGATTGTGACCTACAACGGTGAGCCTATCAACGCTCTTTACACTTCTACCTGCGGCGGACGCACCGAGGATGCCGGTAACATTTTCAATCATGCGGTCCCGTATCTTCGCGGACATGAGTGCAGCGTCGAAGGTCCGGAGGCCTTTGCGTCTTTCATCATCAAAACTACGCGCGAGCCCGCCGCATTGCGTGAGGAAAAGAACCTTCCTCTCGCGCGGGACGCGGCGTTGTTAACCATTCACAGCTTCGCATCACTGCCGTCGCAATTGTCCGATAACTGGCTGGAATCACCCGCTTCGGTAGCTGAGGTTCGTCACTGGCTTGCCTCAGTTGCCCGAGTTTCACGTCGGGCAGCTCCGGTTGTTACAGAGGAGGTAAACCGTCCGGCGGGTTTTGCCACCGCCTTGAACGCAGCAGTCTTCGGCGAGAGCCGTGCTGATACCCTCTTCAATAACGCTGACGTGGAATACTTCCTTCCACTTCGTGATGTGGCTGATGTACCCGCGGCAAATCGTGCTGATGTCGCGTTGCTGGTTCGCGATGGCTACCTATCAGTTTTTCCGGACGCAACTCTGCGCCCGCGCGAACCGATGTCGCGTGCTCGAACCTTACACACCATCTCGCGCTTGCTTGATGCGCGGTTGCTACTGCAGTTGCAAAAAGGGACGGCCCGACCCACAAGTGATGGCGCCCTGGTTCTGCGCTCCACCAAAGGCAAAGACCAACCAATCAAAGTAAGGCCCGATGCATATCTCTTCCGGCAAATCGGCGAGGGAGTATTCCCAGTCGGCACGGTTGCTCTGGTTGGCGGCGAGCCGGTTGTGTTTCATGTAAACGCAAGCGGCGAGGTTGACTATCTCGAAGTGCGTCCGTCGTTAAATGGCGCTTCAGCCGAGAGGTTTTCGCCATTCACAAATTGGTCGACCGAACTATCACTGGGACAGATTCAGGCTCGCCTAGCGCGCGCGGCCCGCGGCATTGGACCAATAATCGACTTGCGCGTGGCTGCGAGAGGGACTTCACGGCGAGCGATTGAGTTGGAAATCATTGGCACCCAGGGTATCGGTCACCTACGCGGTGGCCGGATCCGATCCGCACTCGGATTACGCGAACAACTTTTTGTCATCGATCGAAAATATGATTTCGACGGTCGCGTTACCAGCTTCGTCTTCACCGGTCGCGGGTGGGGTCATGGCGTCGGAATGTGCCAGATAGGAGCTTACGGCCTCGCAAAACAAGGTCTTAGCTACGCAGAGATCCTCAAGACCTACTACTCAGGGATTGAGCTTACCCGGCTTTATTAGCCAACCTAAGGTCGCTTCGACGGGCCTACTGCCTTCCGGTGTATCCATCCCCTTCTACGTGTGATAGATTCGCACAACCAGCACAGAGGTGAACAGCATGACCTCAAGAATTCAACCCCTCATAACCGTCGCCGAACTCGATGCCTGTCCTGACGACGGAAACCGGTATGAACTGATTGAAGGAGAACTATTCGTGTCCCGCGCTGCCCGTCTACCTCACCAACTCGTTCTGCACAACTTGCAAATCGCACTTGCGAGCTACCTGAAGCAAAACCCAATTGGAAAGGTTGTTCCAGGTCCTGGTGCCGTTTTCAGCGACTATGACGCGGTCATACCCGATCTAGTGTTCGTCAGAAATGAGAGTTGGGATGGGATCGTGGCGGACGAGAGATTCGTCAAAGCTCCGGACCTGGTTATTGAAATACTCTCACCTGGAAAGGTGAATCACGAGCGCGATTTGTTGGTTAAACGCCAGCTGTACTCAAGATATGGGGTTGAGGAATATTGGATTGTCGACCCTGAGAGTCGGGAAGTAGAGATCTATAGACAGTTGGAACGGTCACTGGCAAAGGTTTCAACCGTCCGAGATCATCAGACACTCAAATCTTCCATCCTCCCAGGCTTAGAACTTGACGTACAGACCCTCTTCGATCGCTGAGCAGCTAACCACGCCCTGACTTTCGTGCGCTTTTCTCGCAACCAAATCATTGGCGCTCTCATTCTCCTCGTCCTCATCTGGGCGGTAATTCTTTTCCGCATGCTATCCTCAGGCGCGTGAGCCCAGACAAGCCTGCAACACCTGTTATTGCTATCGTCGGACCCACCGCATCAGGCAAAAGCACGCTCGGAATCGCCGTTGCTCTCCAACTCGATGGCGAGATCATTAACTGCGATTCTGTGCAAGTTTACAAAGGCATTCAGATCGCAACTGCCAAAGTTCCTCCCGAGGAACGCCAGGACGTCCCACATCACTTGATCGATTTCGTTTCCCCGGAGATCAACTACACTGCTGGAGATTGGGCGCGCGAGGCCGCGAGGGCAATTGAAGAGGTCGAAAACCGCGGCCGGGTGCCCCTCCTGGTCGGCGGCACAGGCCTCTATCTGCGCGCGCTGCGCCGGCCTTTCTTTCCTAGTCCGCCAACCGACGAGAAACTACGTCAGCGGCTCAATCGGATTCGTGAACGGCGCGGGGCTGAACATCTTTACCGCGTTCTCGAACGGCTCGACCCGGAGATGACGGAAGAGTTGTACCCACGTGACTGGCCTCGCGTGCAACGCGCAATCGAGGTTCGACTACAAACTGGTCGCCCTATGTCGGAGCAAATGGATTTGCGCCCGGAGCCGCCCGAGAGTGCGCGACGGCTGCAGCTTTTTGCTATCAACCCACCGCGCAATGAACTCTACGAACGCATCAATGCGCGCACGGAGGCACACTTCGCGGCCGGCCTGGTGGAGGAAGTTAGGCACCTTCTTGCTAAAGGTGTTCCCTCAACCTCCAACGCCCTTGGCGCCCATGGTTATCGTCGAGTTGTTGAATACCTGGAAGGGCGAAGGGATCTGGCCAGCGCCATCGAGCAGACAAAGTTGGACGTTCGTCACTATGCAAAAAGACAGTTGACGTGGTTTCGCCGAGAACCTGGCGTTGTCTGGTGTAAAGGGTTTGGCAATGAAAAATTGCTTGAGGAGAAGGTGCTCCAGATGGCCCAGGCACATCATGCAGAGAGTTATAATTACCAGCCGTGGGCGGCGCGAAGCACACGGAGAAGTCGAAAAGAGATTTCCGATCTGAAAGGATGAAACAGGGTCGAAAACTGTGACCACTTCAGGGCCAGGCATATTTCTTTTTATAATCAAGGGCGTCGCGCAACGCTCGCCCCCCACGGCTATTGACTGAATCCCTTCGGGATTACGGAAACACATTGAATCTGATCTCAAGTTTAAACTGTTCCTATCCTTTGTCTGGTATTTCTTGTTCCCTCGTCGTCGTTGTTGTAATCTGAATCAACCGCCCTCTCAAAAAATTTAACGGTTTCAAGGTGGGATCCATGTCAGACGGGAAACCAGTTTTACAAAACATTCAGGATGCATTCCTGAATACGCTTCGGCGCGAGAAAACGACAGTAACAGTTTATCTTTTAAATGGCGCGAAGCTGATAGGAAAAATCAAGAGCTTCGATAAATTCTCGGTTCTGTTTGAGTCGGGTTCACAGGAACAATTAATCTTCAAGCATGCCATCTCCACCATCTCGCACTCGAGGGAAGTTCGCGGTGCGGTTGATGCTCACCAGTCTGCTCGGGAAACCCCTGACTCGCGCCAGCCGTGAGATTCGTTTAAACTCTCGCCTGAAAATTCCGCTCACTAGAGGACTTGTGGCAGGAACCTTCATCACCTTCGAGGGCATAGACGGCAGCGGTAAATCGACCCAATTAAGATTGTTGGCTAACTCTCTGTACTCGCGAGGCGGCCAGGTTGTCGTCACCCGCGAGCCGGGAGGAACACCTGTCGGTCTGCGCCTGCGGGCTGCCTTGCTCGACGCTCAGGAACAGGTTGACCCGCTTGCGGAATTGCTGGTCTTTGCAGCGGACCGCGCGCAGCACGTGCGAAGGGTCCTGCGACCGGCATTGGAAGCCGGACAGATCGTGCTCTCAGACCGCTACGCTGACGCCACCAAAGCTTACCAGGGTGCCGGTCGAGGGTTTTCTGCAGAGCTAATTTCCGAAATTGTCGAACTTGCTACTGAAGGCCTGACACCGGATCTGACGTTGCTCTTTGATCTGTCAGTAACCGAATCTTCTGCGCGAACCCGGCGCCGGTCGGAGGGCAAGCAAACGGGAGATCGCCTCGACTCGGAGGATGCGGGATTTCATACCCGAGTTCGCGAGGCGTACCTGAGTTTGGCGGCAAGGGAACCGGAGCGCTTCCGTGTTGTCACGACGAATGGGTCGGTTGACGAAACTCACGAACGCGTGAAAGAGATAGTCATTCCTTTTCTTGAGGCGCGCGGTCAGATAGTCTCGAGAGAGCCGGCAACGGCAGGATCTCGCGACACACCCCGAGTTCCCCAGCGGGAAAGCCCCGCGGGGCTGGAAGAGCCACCGTAGAAATGTTTGATCAACTCACCGGCAACGAACGCGTAAAACAGCTACTCAGACGAATGCTCGGAGCCGGGCGAGTCCCCGGCGCGCTGCTGTTTTCTGGGGAAGAAGGCGTTGGGAAGAAGCTTTTTGCTATTGAGATTGCCAAGGCGCTCAATTGTCGCACTCGGCAAGGCGTAGAAGGATGCGGCAAATGTCCCGCGTGCGCACGGATGTCTCGCTTCAATTTCCCCCAATCCGAGAACCCGGACGACTGGAAGCAAATCATTTGGACGGATCACGGCGATGTGGGCATGGTGGTGGCGCCCAAGCGGTTGTTGCTGGTAGATCAGATGCGCCACATCGAAATTGAGGCCAACTTTCGACCCTTCGAAGGCAAGGCGCGGGTGTTCATCGTGGACGACGCTGACAAGCTCAATGACCAATCGGCAAACGCTCTGTTGAAGACCCTGGAAGAACCGCCACCAACTTCCCACCTCATTCTCATCACCTCGCGGCCCGCTATGCTGCTACCAACAATTCGGTCGCGCTGCCAGGCAATTAGATTCTCACCGCTCACTACGGCGGAGATCGAACAGCACTTGTTGCAAAATAAACTTGCGACTCCGGCAGAAGCCGGGCTAAGGGCGCGAGTCGGCAACGGCAGCATCGGACGGGCCCTCGCGGGCAATCTGGAAGGCTTTAAGGAGCGACGTGACGCGATGCTGCAGGTCCTCACAGCGCTGGCAATTACCGAGGATTATTCTCGTCTCTTACGTCTGGCTGAAGAGATGAACGAGGCGAAACACAAGGACGAATATGAGTTTGGATTGGAGTTGTTGGAAACCTTGATTCGCGATGCCTTGATGGTCTCGTTCGGAGTTAGCTCAGGACAGTTAATCAACGAAGATGTACTTCCCCAGTTACAGAGGATAAGTGAGCGGATTGACGGCCGCAGAGCCACCTCATGGATATCTCGAATTGAAGAGCTCCGCGAACAACTCGTCGTAAACGTAAACCGCAAACCCGCCACCGACGCTCTGTTTCTTTCAATGGCCGCATCGTGACCGTA
>JBGTLM010000324.1:0-7591 GCA_041744135.1 Pyrinomonadaceae bacterium | reverse complement strand
TTCCTCGACCTGCCGTTCGTAGTTTGAGAACAACGCAAAGTCCATTGGCACGCCTTCCTCGTGAAAGTGCTCGCGGATGCCATCCCAGATCGTCACGACCTTGGGATCGTACGCAACTGCGCCCAGAAGAATGGTCTTGTTCTCAGTCATTTTCTCAAAACAACGGTAACCCCGTGAGAGCCTTGCCGATGAAGTCGTTCAGGTGATCCACCGTGGGAGCCATTACCCAACCGGCACGCGCATCGCGGAAAAGTCGTTCCACCCCCAGGTGTCGTGAAAACGCCGCACCTCCGCAGGCCTTCATGGCCAGATCTGTAACATCAACTGCCGCCTCCAGCGCCGCCAGCCGACTTTGCAAGACAAACAGCGGCGTCACGTCGCTGGGTTGTTCCAGCAGGTCCAGGGTGTAACCAAGCAAGCTGCGTGACGCTTCTGTGCGCACGCTCATCTGAGCGAGGCGAGCGCGCAGCGTTGGCAGATCGCGCAACTTTGATCCGTCATGGGTGAACTCAGTTCCGATCAGATGGTCCACGGTACGTTGCACTGCGGAGCGGCACAACCCGTTTGCCATCGCTGCACTTCCCACGGCAAACCAGGGCAAAGCGATCTCAAGAATGACCTTCCCTCCCTCACCCTGCTGGGAGATCAAATCACCCCGCGGAACCATGATCTTGTCCAGCGACACCGGAGCCGAATCGTTGCCGCGCAAACCGAGCCCGTTGAAATATGTGGTGACTTGAACACCCTTCGCCCTGGTGCGCACAAGATAGACCGTGGATTCTAAGGGAGAAGCGGCATCTGGTTTTTGGGCCGTCGAAACATACGAGTCAGCGTGCCCTGCCGCCGTGACCCAGGACTTTGACGCCGAGGTAACATAATGGCCGTTGCTCTCTTCCAATCTTGAGACCGGAGCCCAAAACTGCGATCTCGAACCAGTCTCAGAGAAGGCCAGCGTCGTCAGGTGTCTGCCAGCGGCAATCTCTTGTAGCATCGAGTCACGATCTGCCAGGGTAGTAGATGTAGCGATTGCCTGAGCGGCGGTGACGTGCATGACATAAACCATTGCCGTGGATCCGCACGCGCCCGCAAGCTCCTCTACCACACCAGCGAAGGCCCGCATTCCCTCGCCTTTTCCTCCAATTTCCCGCGGCAGGCAAAGACCGTAAAAACCTTCTGCCGCCAGCGCTGCCATGCTTTCGGTAGGGAACCGGGCATTCACATCAACATCAGACGCATTCGGTAATGCGATATCCGTTGCGATTTTCGAGGCTCTAAAAACGTTCTCTTTCGCACTCTCTGACAAAGTGTAAACGTGCAACATGACAAGTCTTCCTCTGGAGTTTGAGATGGATTGCGGAAGTTAAGCATCTACTGCGATCCTGGTCAACTCTTGGGATTGATCGTAGTCAGTTCCCTAACTAGATGTTACAAGCCAATGAATGTAATATTCGCGTGTAAATCAAACACACAATACGGGTCTTTAGGGAGGGCGCAAGTGCCAATATTCCTACGCTGGTTTCTGCTATTGACGCTTTGCCTGATAGTTAATCCGCTCATCTTCGCTCAGTCGAAAACACATCTGAGCGATAAGTTCCGTCAACTTGAAGAACTGCTTCCTACGCCAAACGAGCAACGCGCCGCCTCCGGGGCACCCGGGCAAAAATATTGGCAGCAGCGGGCCGATTACAAAATCGAGGTGCAACTCGACGACGCGAAGCAACATATCACCGGCTCGGAGACCATTACCTACTTCAACAACTCGCCTGACACACTGGTCTATCTCTGGTTACAACTCGACCAAAACATTTTCGCCAGGGAGTCGGATGCGAACCTCACGCAGAGCGCTCCGGAAATCAAGCGTGAGCCGGCGCCGATTAACTTCGACCCCAGGAACCCGCCGCCGCCCGGCCAACAGCAACTGCCTTTGACCACGATTGACCAACTACTCGCAAGGAGCACTTTTGATGGCGGGTACAAGATCACAGCCGTGCGCGATGGCAAAGGAAATCCGCTGCGGCACACAGTAGTCCAGACAATGATGCGGATCGATCTGCCGCAGCCCCTGGCGAGCAACCAATCCACCATCTTTTCCATTGATTGGAACTACAACATCAACGATGCAAGGCGGATCGGCGGGCGTACCGGTTACGAGTTTTTCCCAAGAGATGGCAACTACATTTATGAGATTGCGCAGTGGTTTCCGCGGATGGCTGCCTACAACGACGTCTCGGGCTGGCAGCACAAACAGTTTTTGGGTGCAGGAGAATTCACGCTCGAGTTTGGCAATTATCGGGTTTCCATAACCGCGCCCGCCGATCACATCGTCTCCGCAACGGGTGTACTGCAGAACCCCGAGAAAGTCCTTACTGCACCCCAGCGCCAACGGCTGGAACAGGCACGCACGGCCGCAAGTCCAACGCTGATCGTTACGCCGGAGGAGGCGAAAGCCAACGAATTGAATGGCGCTGAGAAAACAAAGAACTCCACCAGCGGACCGAAGAAAACCTGGGTCTTTGCGGCGGAAAACGTCCGCGATTTCGCATTTGCGTCATCGCGCAAATTTATTTGGGACGCGCAGGGCCACGCCGTCGAAGGCAATCGAGTGCTGGCTATGTCCTTCTATCCTAACGAAGGCAACCCACTGTGGGCCAGGTATTCAACGCACGCAATCATTCACACGTTGAACGTCTATTCGCGGTACTCATTCGCGTATCCCTATCCGGTGGCCCAGTCCATCAACGGTCCCGTCGGTGGCATGGAGTATCCCATGATCTGCTTCAATGGGCCGCGACCAGAGCCTGATGGGACCTATTCGGCGCGAATAAAGTACGGGCTCATATCCGTCATCATCCACGAGGTCGGGCACAACTATTTTCCCATGATCGTCAACTCCGACGAGCGCCAGTGGACCTGGATGGATGAGGGACTGAACACCTTCCTGCAATACCTATCGGAGCAGGAGTGGGAGCCGAACTATCCTTCGGGGCGTGGTGAGCCGAAGGACATCACTGAGTATATGGCCTCGGAGGCGCAAGTGCCGATAATGACAAACTCAGAATCGGTGCTGCAATTTGGCAACAATGCCTACGCCAAGCCCGCAACCGCGTTGAATATCTTGCGAGAAACTGTATTGGGGCGCGAACTCTTCGACTTTGCATTTCGCGAGTATGGGCGCCGCTGGAAGTTTAAGCGGCCGATGCCAGCCGATTTCTTCCGCACGATGGAGGATGCCTCGGGCATTGATCTCGATTGGTTCTGGCGTGGTTGGTTCTACACCACAGACCATACGGACATCTCCATCGAAAGCGTGCGGCTCTATACTATTGACACTCACAACCCCGAGGCTGAGAAGGCAAAGCGGAGAGCCGAACGTGAAGCGGAGCCAGAAACACTTTCGCAGCAGCGTAACCGCTCACTTCCCAAGCGCACGGACCAGTTTCCATCACTACGAGATTTTTACAACACCTACGATCAGTTGGTGGTTACTGAGAATGACCGGGAAGCGTATCAGCGCTTCCTGGCGACGCTCACTGAACGCCAGAAGGAGCTGGTGCGCTCGGGGCTAAACTTCTACGTCATAGACCTGAAGAATATGGGCGGACTTGTGATGCCCGTAATTTTCGCGATCGAGTATGTGGATGGTTCTAAAGAAGAACTCCGCATTTCTGCGGACATTTGGCGTTATAACAACAGCGCAGTCTCAAAGCTGATTATGACCCCGAAAGAGATTCGCTACATTACTCTCGATCCACATCTCGAGACCGCGGACGTCGATCTCTCGAACAACTATTTCCCTCGCCGGCCTTTGAAGACGCGACTCCAGCTTTTCCGCGGCCAGCCGGCTTCGCCGAATCCAATGCAGCAACAGGAGCGCAAAGAAATTCAGCCGGCAACTGAGCCTTCGAGTCCATCACCAACGCCCACACCCAGACCATGAAACATCCTATACTCATTCTCACTCTGTGCCTCGCTATCGTAGCTCTCACTCCGGCTGCTTCCGCTCACCGGTACCACACGAGTGTCACGCGTTTGGAATACAACACGGAAGAAAAATCGGTCGAGATTACGGTGCAAACATTCGCGGATGACCTTGAAGCGGTGCTCAGCAAGCGGGCCGGCAGTATGGTACGCCTCGATGGTAGTAAGAACGTGAATGCCTTGCTCTTTGACTACCTGCGGAGCGTATTTCAACTTAAGAGCGGGAATGCAGTAAGTGAACTACAGTGGGTGGGCATGGAGTTGAAAGGTCATTCGGCCCGGATCTATCTCCAGATCAAGGCACCGGTGAATCTGTCTAAAGATTCGTTCAAAGCCTTCGTCAGCAATGCGCTCCTCTTCGATCTTTTTGCAGACCAGATCAATATCGTGAATGTCCACAATCAGGGAAGGATAGCCAGCCTGGTATTCAAACGGGGGGACCACGCGCAAGAAATACCTTAAGGGAACCTGGAGTTCAGAAGACAGTGAAATTTGGAGTGCGGCGGCCCAGCGCCGCTTTGGAAAGATTATTTGCCGCTTTGAAAAGATTATTTAAGCTCGCCAGACCAAAGCGGCGCCGGGCCGCCGCACTCCAAAGCTGTTTCCTCAGCTGCAGGCAGGCGCTACCGAGTTAGAGCTTACGAGAATCATAAGCCCAGTGAAGCAACGCCTGCCGCTGCTTTCTCCTACAGTCCAGCTCTCCGCTCGGACAGTTCTTTCTAACTTGTGCAACGTGTCTACTAACAGCATCGTTCACAACTACTCGTTTTCTTTTCATCTGCATCTCACGATTGTCCGCCTTAACCTGGGTCTACGTGGAGTCGCCTGCTGTTCTTGCGATCGAAAGAAGGGACCAGGGGAGTCGATTGCGGCTTTCTTGGTAAATAGGCCATCCAGGCTCATGGCGAAAAGCACACGCGTCGCCATCAGGTGCAAAGCGTTAACTGCGCGAAGCATGGATACAATGGTCAATGATCTAAAAATCGTGTCGCCATGACGGCCAAATATAACTTCGGCAGCAGCGCCTGCAGCGAAGTCGTTTCCGGCAATCTGCGAAATCGGTAATACGTATCGGTAATACGTAAAGGAGGGCTAGATTCACCGGGATGTAGATGGCAATGACGGAAAGCACCCCGCCAAACAGCGCTCGAGGAATGTCGCGACAGGGATGCTCTTAGTTCTTCAGAGAAATAAAACTACACCTGTCCCAGCCCGTTGGTGTAGATGACGGCTTGAAACCGACAACACGATGGCAGCAAAAAGAGGCCAGCCGGTCGCCAGCGCAGGAGCCGCAGGGCCGCCGGATGAAATCCGCCCGCCGATTGGCATGGAGTTAAAAGGCCACTCGCCCTGGATCTATCTTCAGACCAAGATGTCGGTAAAGCAGTTCCAAACCTCCCTTAGTAATGCGCTCCTCTTCGATTTTTTTCCAGACCAGGTCAATATCGTGAATATTCACAATCATGGAAAGAAAACAAGCCTAGCATTTAAACGCGGCGACCAGGAGCAAGAGATACCCTGAGCCTCGAACCTCGAGTGTTCAATGAAGACAGCGACATTTGGCTCCAAATCCGATTTTCCGCAGCCTGCTAGTCTAGTAGCGTGGTGCCTAACCCAGATTATTCATTAATTGGTCTTATTCCAGCCTGCGAAAGCAGGCGACGGCATAAAGCCTGGGGCGTGAGCCCCAGGTCACTATAAACAAGGAGTCCCAAGCCTGCGAAGGCAGGCGACAGCGGGAACCAAACCCGCGCTCGTCCCAGACAACGCGCTGGCGCCTGTTGCACGGGCTGATTCTTATCTTCATTACTATCCTGGGGCTTACGCCCCCAGGCTTTATGCTGACGCCCGGTACCCGAGCTGGATCCAAATGAAACCTCACGAACAATCGGACTCTTTCAATCGGGTAGGAGGCGGAGTCACCCCCGCCGTCCTCCCACACCACCGTACGTACGGTTCCGTATACGGCGGTTCATGAAGCAAGCTGGAAACGAAGCCGTTGTTCCAGCAGCGACAAGAGTCCACCACGATCAAAGTAAGATTTGGGAAAAGCAGCGTTCATGTGCGAGGCCCCGGCATTCCACCAGGGGCCACGTCCATTCGTCGCCGATACCCAGGCCTGAACTTCCTTCAGACCCCGCCGCAGCAGGCCTTTAGCGCGCGCCGAAGAACGCTTCCATTGGCGCCAGATAAGACAGCGCAGTTTCCGGCGTGTCCAGCTATCAAGTTCGTCGAAGATTCCTTTCACCTCTGCCAGCCGGAAGTAGTTCATCCAGCCACGCAGCAACGGTGTCAGTTCGGCTTCGATTAACCCGCCCACGTTGCGCCCTCGCCCACGGCGAAAGATTTCCCGCAGTTTCTCTTTGAGTCGTCGCACCGAACTGGCTGCCACTTTCAGGCGCGCCTCACGATGCCACGTCATCGAGTAACCCAGAAACTTTCGCTCCCACGGTCGCGCCACTGCGCTCTTCTCCGCGTTTACCTTGAGCCGCAAGCGTCGTTCCAGGAACCTGGTGATTGACTGCAGCACTCGCTCCCCAGCACTCCGCGATTGCACATAGATGTTGCTATCGTCGGCGTAGCGGCAGAACTTGTGACCGCGTCGCTCCAATTCCTTGTCCAACTCGTCGAGCAGGATGTTCGACAGCAGCGGTGAGAGTGGCCCACCTTGCGGTGTTCCCTCTCGTCTCACCGTCGTCAACCCGTTCGCCATCATTCCGGCTTGCAGGTACTTGCGTATCAGTCGCAGTATTCGCTTATCTTTGATGCGCCGCGCTAACCGTGACATCAACACGTCATGGTTAACTCGGTCGAAGAACTTTTCCAAGTCAATGTCTACCACCCAGCGCCGCCCCGCACGCACATACTCGCGGGCTTTGAGCACCGCTTGCTGCGCGCTCCGTTGCGGGCGAAAGCCGTAGCTCGATTCCGAAAAGCTCACTTCAAAGACTGGGCTTAGTACCTGATGCAGTGCCTGTTGAATCAGGCGGTCTATCACCGTCGGGATGCCTAACATCCGCATCCCTTTGCTTCCGGGCTTTGGTATCTCTACCTTCCGCACCGGCAGCGGTTGATAGTCGCCGGCCAACAGTTCCTCTTTGATTCGCAGCCAGTGCTCCCGCAAGTAAGCTCGCAGTTGCCCGACGGTCATGTTGTCCACTCCCGCCGCGCCCTTGTTTCGCTCCACCTGTTTGAGCGCCAACCACATGTTCTCTCGTTCGACCACTGCCTCTAACAACTGCTCTGCTTCCGGTCCAGAGTGCTCTCTCCTTGCCGTGACTCTTGACGCACCCAAGCCTTCTTCTCGCCAATTCCGTTGGCTACCCTCCGGGTGGGAGTCAGGTATCTCAACCCTTCTGTCTGCGTCTTCTTTAGTCATCGAAACTCAAGTCTCCAGTCCGTTACTTCACGTTCGGGCCTTCGTCCCGGTCGAATGGAACTACTATGCCTTCGGCTGACTTCTGCAACCTCTTCCCGCCGCCTCTCAGCGACGGTAGCTCATGGCAAAGTTGACAGACCTCCCCGGGTAATGCGCTCTCACCTTCACGCTTATGCCCGCCGCATATACGTACAAGCTTTCCGTACAGGTATTGGACTTTGAAGATACTTGCCT
>JBGTLM010000323.1:0-2224 GCA_041744135.1 Pyrinomonadaceae bacterium | reverse complement strand
GGTCAATCGCTGATCGAAGGTATAGACAACTGGCATGCAAAAGCAGAAGGCAAGACCGCGATCGACTACGGCTTTCATCTGATTACGACGGAACTCGAAGACAGCCAGATTGAAGAACTGCACACCGCCATGGACGAAGGTGTGACGAGCTTCAAGATGTTCATGGCCTACCCCGGAGTCTTTCTTGTTGATGACGCCACGATCTTCCGCGCCATGTCGGCGGCCGGAGAGCGTGGCGGCTTAATTTGCATGCACGCGGAGAACGGCATCGTCATCAACGAGATCATTAAACGTGCTCTTCAGCAAGGCCACACCGCGCCGAAGTATCACGCCCTGACCCGTCCCACGATTGCCGAAGCCGAGGGTGTGCACCGGGCCATCGCGATTGCCGAAATGGCCGAGTCGCCCGTTTATATCGTTCATCTCTCATGTGCTGATGCACTCAACCAGGTGAGGCAAGCCCGCGACCGCGGCATCCCAGCCTTCGCGGAGACCTGCCCTCAGTATTTATTCCTGTCTCTGGACAACTACGACGAGCCGGGATTCGATGGCGCCAAGTATGTAATGACGCCGCCGCTGCGGGACAAGGCGAATCAGGCTGAGCTGTGGAAGGGCCTGAAGATGGACGACCTGCAAGTCATCTCCACGGATCACTGCCCTTTCTGTATGAAGGAGCAGAAGGAACTGGGACGCAATGATTTTTCCAAGATACCCAACGGCGCCCCCGGCGTCGAAAACCGGGTGCCGTTGATCTACAACGGCGGGGTAGTCGAAAACCGCATCAGTCTCAATCGCTTTGTTGAACTCACGTCAACTGCCGCCGCGAAGATGTTTGGCCTGTTTCCAAAGAAAGGGACATTAGCCGTCGGCTCCGACGCCGACATTGTGATCTTCGATCCCGAGAAAGAACAGACGCTCAGTGTGAAGACGAGCCACATGAATGTTGATTACAACGCTTATGAGGGCAAGAAAATCAAAGGCGTCGTGGAGACGGTGCTGTCGCGTGGCAGAGTGGTGATTGAAAACGGCGAATACAAAGGCAAGCCCGGCGATGGACAATTCCTGAAGCGTGGCACCTGCGCGGCAATGTAGAGTTTCAGGCCGCGAAGATGAGCGAAAGAATTAGGAAAAGTGACGGATTAGACGATTTTCGTCGACAATGTAGGCGAAACCTGGAACGTAGCGTTGAGGAGCGCATGCGCTACGGGTTTTGTTACGTCTACAAGCCCGTACTTGACGACGCCCCGTGGCGCTCGTTCAATTCAACTACAGATTATCGCAAATGGTGTCGGGACCACTTGCCCGAATACTTGGGCTACGGTGAACCTGATGATCTGCAGAGGCGGATACTCGATGCCACGTGACCGGTTCAATCCAGCCCAAGCCCAAGAGGTTGCCGCAGCTTTTGCAGCCCACCAAGTCGATTACATGTTCATCGGCAAAAGCGGTGCAATTCTGCTCGGCTACCCAGGGACAACTCAGGATGTTGACATCTACCCGCGTAAGGATCCCGAGAATGGAATTCGGATGGTTGCTGGGCTTAAGGACCTCGGATTCCTCATCGACGACAGACTTAAGGAAGAAATCATTAGCGGAAAAGATTTCGTTCAAATAAAATCTGGACCGTTTGATATTGACCTGGTGTTTGCACCCGATGGGATCGAGAGCTATGAGAAAGCCAAGAGTCGTATGGACGTTTCAAGCGGCTTTCCCGTCTTGAGCATTAGGGACATTATAGCCAGCAAGCGGTCAGCCGGTCGGCCAAGAGATGCTGTCGAGTTGCCTCTCCTTGAAGCGTTTCGGGAAGTCTACGAGAAACTCGGCAAATAGGCGCCGTTTGATGAATAACTCGCATGCCTACAGAATCCAGCTCTCCCAACATCGCCATCACCCAGCGACACTTTGAAGCGTTGCGCAAACTATCGGCGTGAAGACGCGTCATATGAACGTTGAATACAACACTTGTAAGCTTGATCTTCGATAGAAGTCTTTCAATTTGAATTCCGCCGACTAGCTAAACCATGACCACTAACCCCGAGGTCATTCAGCACCCCGATGGCCGGGTAGAACTGCGCGAAAAAGCGGCGCAGGAAATCAGCCGCAGCCCACTTTACAACGAAGACCTGGCGCCAGTTCCGGTAAAGAAACGCAACTGGACCACGTACAACTATGCAGCGCTCTGGATCAGCATGGCGCATTGCATTCCCACCTACATGCTCTCCTC
>JBGTLM010000322.1:0-3640 GCA_041744135.1 Pyrinomonadaceae bacterium | reverse complement strand
GAAGTCTGAAGCTGTGAAAAGATCAGTTCTTACAACTGGAACCTGGATGGTGCTGATCGGCGGAGCTCTTCTTGTTGCGGCCGGCGTCCTCAACTTTGCCCAGCGTTCCCGGCGAGAAACCCCTCCCTGGGATGGAGTGAGATGGGTCGACACCCGGCAGGGAATCCTGGCAGAGACTGTCGAGCCAAACTCCTCGGGAGCCCGAGCTTGGATTCTACCTGGCGACCGGTTGATTGCTGTTAGCCTGGATGGCGTAAGAAGAGACGAAATTGCGCATGCGAAAGACGTCCAGATGTATTTGGATCAAGCCCGTGTTGGGGGACCGCTTCACTACCTTATCGAACGACCCTCCTACCCTGAAGAGAGTCGCTTATATTTCGCAGACCTTGACAGTTTAGACCCGACGCACAAGTGGACACCCCGCGATCTCTACATCAACTTGATTGGCCTGGTCTACCTCTTCGTAGGTTTCTTTGTGCTTTTCAAGCAAGGCGGCCGGGCTCCGTTTGCTCTGCACTTCGCATCGCTTTGCCTGGCGGCTTTTGTTTTTCATTTCTATACGCCGGTAGGCAGTTATAGAGACCTGGATCTGGCAATCGCTTTTCTAAAGAATGCGGCTTTTATTTCGTTCCCTCCTCTCTTTCTGCACTTCTGTGCAGTGTATCCGTCCAGACAGCAACTGTTTACCGAGTGGCGTTTGCGCACGGTCTTAATGTACTTGCCCGCCGCTGTTCTGCTCCTGCTGGCCAGCTTTATCTACCTCAGCGATTTTTTGGCTGGGGGCCTTCCCTTCCTACGACAGATTCCAACTGTATCTGAATCGTTCGTCGCTTTGTTTTGGAAGCTGAGCTTCTGCCACTTTGTGACCGCGCTAATTGCGAGTGCTGTGTTGCTCGTAAGGACCTGGATCAGGGCGAAGAGCGCGGTTATTCGCCAACAGCTGAAGTGGGTGGTGTGGGGTTCCTTACTCGCAATTGCTCCCTTCACTTTGCTGTATGCGGTTAGCTATCTTTTTGGCGCCCAAAGTGATCCCTGGTTAACTGATGCCGCGGTCTTTCCACTGATTCTAATTCCCCTGGCATTTGGCTATTCAGTTATTCGCTACCGCTTGATGGACGTCGAGTTGGTGGTTCGGCGCGTCTTTGTTTACGCACTGACAACTCTGGCGATCGCCCTCATGATTGGATCGGTGGTTTACCTCGCCGGCCTCTACGCCCTGGGAGGCGACGAAAGCTTTACCTCGGGGCAAGTTACGTTTCGTGTAGTAGTGGCAATCGTAGCTATGGCTGCGATTGTCATGATAGCCGCACCCGTGAAGAACTTTCTTCAGGAGCGAACCGACCGGCTGTTTTACGGAGAGCGCTATGACATGCGCCACAGCCTGCTCGATTTTGGCCGCACTCTCTCGGCTACCACCGCCTTCGATCCCCTGCTCGATTCGCTAATCAGCCGCTTGCAGGAGGTAATGAACGTAAGCCGTGTAGCGATTTTCGTAGAGGACCTGTCGGCGCCGTCCGGATACCACCTGGCCCGAGCAGTCGGCCTTTCTTCTGAAATGGTAGTGCCTCCCGACTTTCGGGAGATGATCCGCATCCGTTCTGCCGAAAACGGTGTGGTCCGGACCGATGATCTCGATTTGTCTCCCGACACTGCCGGCTTCGTACGACGCGCTCTTCACTACTATGTGCCTTGTGTTGTGCGGGGCCGCATGGTGGCGGTAATCGGATTGGGTCGGTCCGCCGATGGAGCCCTACTTTCCTCGGAAGACGTCGAGATCCTGCGCACCGTATCCGGATATGTCGCCGTAGCCATCGAGAACAGTCTGCTCTATAAAGAACAGCAAGAGCGCGCTTCGGAATTGAAGCTCCTGAAAGATTTCAACGAGTCAATCATCGAGTCCATCAATGTTGGCATTGTGGCAGTTGACCTCCATGGAAGAGTGACACGCCTCAACCCCGCGCTGGAGTACATCCTGGACATCAAGCGCGATGAAGCAATCGGCCAGCACGTGCAGGATCTTTTCTCTGAGGACTTTGCCGAGACATTATGGCAGGTGCTTGGGGTTGAGCGGTGGCAGCAGACTGAGATCCGCAACATCTACAAAATCCACACGGCTACCTGCGCGGGCCGGACGCTGGTGCTCAACATCGCAATAACGCCACTGCAGGATTCCCAAGGACAGACGGGGGCGCTGGTTGTGGTTGAAGACGTCACTTCGCGCATAAGGCTCGAAGAGCAGTTGCAGCAACGCGAGAAACTCTCGTCTATTGGCTTGCTCGCGGCCGGCGTCGCTCACGAGGTTAACACCCCGCTCACGGGTGTTTCCTCCTACACGCAAATGCTGCTGGGGATGTTGCCGGAGACCGATCCTAAGCACGCACTTTTGCAAAAGGTCCGTCGCCAGGCTGAACGCGCCACGAATATCGTGAATAACCTGCTGAATTTTTCGCGCAGTGGCAGCGCCACCGAGTTTGTCGAAGTAGACATCCGTCGGGTACTTGACGATACCCTCCAGCTGCTGGAGCCGCAAATGCGAGGAAGTCGAATTGAGATTGTGCGCGCCTACGATCCGGATTCTTCGAGAGTGTTTGGCAACAGCGGCAAGCTACAACAGATTTTCACTAACCTCTTGCTGAATGCGCGCGACTCAATTCCCGATGGTGGACGAATCACGATCTCCACTGCAGCCACTGCTGGCGACGCCCTGATTGTTGAGGTGTCTGACACGGGGATGGGAATTGCGCCTGAGAATGTGGCGAAGATTTACGATCCCTTCTACACCACCAAGGGGGTCGGGAGCGGCACCGGGTTGGGCCTGGCCGTTTCTTATGGAATCATTCAGGAGCACTCCGGCCACATCAACGTAGACAGCACACCTGGGCGTGGTACCACCTTCCGCATCACTTTACCGACAGCGAATGGTCGTGCGCGGTTGCAGGCAGTTGGCGACTAAACAAAGCAGAAAACCCCTTAGAGTCAGGAGCAAACGGCGACATTGCTGCTTTGCCTCTGACTTTTGTTTTATGTTCTGATCTCGCCTACACTAACCTGCTGTTGAGTAGCAGGTCCGTCAAAAACCTGAGAGTTGCGGGACGTCCGCGAGCGTAACGCGGCCGGTGACCATAGAACCGAGGAGCGGTAGCGGCCGGGTGGCTCACGCAACCACCGACTTGTTGTTAATTTTTTGTGCCGGTGGACGACCACCTTGAGTTTCTCGTTAAAGTTGGCGGGCACGACCCGGTCGCTAGTGCTTCTCGGTTCTTTAGTGAAGTTGTTTTTGTCAGATGGCCGTGATTTCGTGGCCTCTCAGGTTTTAAAACGCGGAGGTGTGCGGATAAATCTGTGCCAACTGAAAGTCGGCGGCAGTGCGTGAGAATCCACCCTTTGAAGACGGAAAGACGTATGGCCAAGAAAGGCTCGATACTTGTTGTTGACGACGAAGAGATAATGCGCGACGTTTTAGAGACGCTTCTCTCGGCGGAGGGATATCGAGTTGACCTGGCGAAGACCGGCGAAGAAGGACTCGAATCATACGGGCGGCGCTCTTATGACGTCGTACTTCTGGACGTTTCGATGCCCGGGATTGGCGGCCTGCGAGCGCTGGAAGAATTTCTTAAGGCGGATGTCGACGCAGTGATCA
>JBGTLM010000321.1:0-4975 GCA_041744135.1 Pyrinomonadaceae bacterium | reverse complement strand
ACAGTTGCTGATTGTGACCGAGACGTCAGGAGGCTCAGCCGCGGCGCCGTCGGCACTTGCGGCGGTTCCCTCTGGCGGTGGCGCCAGTGTCACGCTCAGTTGGTCGGCAGCCTCTGGCGCCACGAACTACCGCGTGGAGCGAAAGAACGCTGGTGGCTCTTACGGCTTGGCTGGCACCACGTCCTCGACTGGGTTCATCGACAGCGGAGTAAGGGCCGGCAGTGCCTACCTATATAAAGTTTGCGCAGCGAACGGCTCTGGCAACTGCCTCTCAGCCTTCAGCAACATTGCCCTGGGTGCGGCTGTCAGCTTCCCTACCGACTCTACGATCACAAGCTCGGTGACGGCGATAAGGGCAGCACACATCACTGAGTTGAGGTCAGCGGTTAACGCCGTCAGGACTTTGGCGGGATTGCCCGGAGCGAGTTGGACAAACCCGACTGTCGCGCCTGGGATGACTATCAGCGTATATGACGTTCGCGATCTCAGAGAGCAGCTGCACCAGGCGTTGGTAGCGCTGGGTATTCAAACCTCATCTTACGAGGATCAGACGTTGGCGGGAGTGCCCAACGGGACTATTATCAAGCGGATTCACATTACCCAGTTGCGCCAGCGGGCAACCAGCGGGAGCGGTGGGGCTGGTGGCGGCTCACTGCAGTTCAACCTGGAGTGGCTGGTTTCTGACCAACTGGGCACGCCACGAATGATCTTTGACAAGACTGGCAGCCTCGCCGGCATGAAGCGGCATGACTATCTGCCGTTCGGGGAGGAGATCGGAGCCAACGTCGGACTAAGAACGTCTGCGCAGGGGTACAGCCAAGTCGACAATGTCCGGCAGAAGTTCACCTCAAAAGAACGGGATAATGAAACTGCACTTGATTACTCAATAAATCGCTACTACTCATCGACGCAGGGAAGGTTCACCAGTGCGGATCAGCCATTTGCAGATCAATATGAAGATGATCCGCAGAGTTGGAATCTCTATTCCTACGTGGGCAATAACCCGCTAACCTTTACGGATCCATTCGGGCTCTGGAAATGGGTTGACCCGGACAACAACGGCAACAGATTTCTGCAATGGGAAGAGGGTGATGATTGGCACACATTATCTACGTTCCTGTATAACGAGACTGGCAGGGATTACCTGGCAGGCGATTTGGAGAAAGCCTATTCCTCTGGCGGCCTGGGTGCCGATACCATTGTTGATGTTACGGGAGCGCCGAGTCGCTTCTTCACAGCCACCGGGGGAGTACAGAATGTAACCTTCGAGCATCTCGCAGTTATCACTCCAGCGGGCAGAGGTGCCAATGCCGGCGGGGGTTTGATAAGTCGGTTATGGAAGTGGGCCACGAGCGGAGGGTCAAAGGCTGTTACAGGTGGCGTCGCCAAAAGAAGTATAAAGGAGATTGCACAAGAGTTAGGATACTCTCCCAGTCAAGCTGTAAAGGCAGCTTTAAAAGGGCGCGTCTCGCGTGAGGGCATCCCTACCGCAGAGAGAGAAATAGCAGCGACTTTTTATGAACGCGTTGCTAACGAAGTAGTTTCCGGACCGAAACAGGCAGCAGCGAAGGCCCTAAACTTGGCACGTGCGAAGTTTCTAAGAGAGGGAGGAAGACCTCCAATAGATATACACGGTTTTGAACCATGAGAGATGGAACTATGACCAGTCTTCATGAGAACCTTCTTGCAGCTATTGCCGATGGCGAGATTGAGGAAGCTACGCGACTTATCCTCACCGGATTAGATCTAAATACTCCGTGTGATCAGGGCGCCTCTGTTTTGTATCCTGCAGTTTTGAGCGGTAATGTCGCATTGGTTCGTTTGATGCTCGAGCACGGTGCTGATCCTAACTTTGTAGCTGAGGAACCAGCAGCAACAATATACGCAGAGAGGCCGCTTGAATTGGCACAGCAGGCTAGTTTCCTTATGGATCGAGACAAATATCAGCCTATTGCAAAGTTGCTAGCGCAGTTTGGCGCAACCGATATCGAACCGCCACTCGCACATGGCGATCAGTAGCGCACGCAATCAGCCCCGGACCACACCAAACACCCGGAAGACCTTACCGCATCGAGGTCCTTAGGGAGCGCGGAGTTGATGTAGACAACCTACCCCGAGAACCTTATCCGTAATGGATGGAAGAATGAACCAGACGAGTGAAGAGGGAATAAAACCGGCGATCAAATCTGCCCTATCGAGGTTGTCGCTAGATCGAAAGCTCTATGTGCTTTCGTTGTTAGCGCATAACTTAACAGTCAGTGGGCGCGGAGTGTACTCGGAGCGAAGTGATGATAATGAAACCACTGAAAAGCTGTATACGCTCAATGAGGTACAGCATAGATTGTCCAGTCAACTAATGCACATAGCTTCGAGATGGCAATGCTCAACTGGACGACGCGTTCATTGACTCCCTATATAGTTTTGCGACACAGGGTGGCTGCGAGGGAGAACTAACCTCTGCGCTCAAGTTCACTCTGTCAGCGAAAGATGGTTAACCAGGCTTCGTGAGCGTCCGGATCTTCACCGTGTGGCGTGTTGATTGACGAAGGCCTCCAGGACGGCGGCGATCTTCTGTTGCTGACTCCGGGGAAGCCGAGAAGCGGCTTCAAATAGCTGCTTCATCTTGCCGGTTGGACCCGCGCCGCGCTTCCTGGTTCCGTTAGATCCCACCAAGTCATCCACTGAAACATCGAGAGTCTGGGCCAGGTTGAGCAACTGGTCAGGGCGGAGTGCGACCGGGTTACGTTCCCAGTGGGCGTAGGCTCGTTGTGTGAGTCCGAGTCGCTCAGCAAGTTGCTGTTGGGAGAGGCCTGCCTGTTCTCGGAGAGTGTGGAGACGCTGACCGAAAGGAGTTCGTTCGCGTGTGGCTGGTCTGCCGGTTTTCACGTCGGGAGTATAGTCGGGCCTCAGAGATCGCGCGCTGATGGAAGTCTTGTACGCCACTGGCATTCGCCACTCGGAAGTGCAGCGGCTGGAGCTGTACGACGTTGACCTTTGGGCCAGACGGCTGACAGTGCGCCAGGGCAAAGGCAGCCGCGATCGCCTCGTGCCCTTGACCGCGAATGCCGTCCACTGGCTCTCTCGCTATCTCGGCGCGGCGCCCCCGGAACTTGCGCCAGGGCAACGCAGCTCAGGACAACGTCAGCGCAAACCAGGCCGGCCGCCGATGTTGCCTTCGTCTTCATTGTGGCTGGCGCTAACGGGACACCCGCTCTCTTACGTGATGATCGAGCAACGCATCAAAGCCTACGCCCACGCCGCCCAGGTAAAAGCCAACGTCCACACCTTCCGCCACTGCTGCGCGACGCACCTCCTGCGTCACGGCGCCAGCATCCGCCACATTCAACAACTGCTCGGCCGCAGCGACCTGCGCTCGACCGAGATCTACACGCACCTCGACACCGCTGACCTCCAGCGCCAAGCTGCCCCAACCATCGCTTAAGTCGTAAGCAATCACGCCCGTTCACTCACTTCATAGGCAATGATCACGGACCGGAGCTATACTTGCTTCTCTCCCTGCTTCTCTCTTAGCTGCCTGGCTTTTGTTAGCTGCCGCACGTGGCAAACACCGCTGGGGGCCCGGTTCTTTGAAAACTAAACCACGCGGGCGCGCGACAATCAGGTGTGCTGCGTCTTCTAACTGCCGTTCGGAGAGGAACTCTTCGCCGGACAAGGCGGCCGCACTTTTCAACAAGGCTATACCGGCGACAGCATCCGCCAAAAATTCACCTCAAAAGAACGGGATAATGAGACGGGGCTCGACTACTTCGGCGCGAGATACTACGCGAGCATCCAGGGGCGATTCACTAGTGTTGATCCAATCGGGACAAACTTCTCACGGCAGATTGATCCACAGCAACTTAATCGTTATTCGCTAACACGCAACAACCCTCTGAAATATGTCGACCCCGATGGCAGGGACCTAAAACTCGCACCCGGCCTAAAAAAGGCTGATCAAGACCGAATTATAAAACGAGCTGTAAATCTCTACCGCAAGGAATCTGGTAAAGCGGCCCTCGAAAGGCTGGAAAAGAGCGATATTAAATTTGAGGTTGGAACCGGCAAGCTTCCCACTAAGACCAATCTTTTTCAGGGAGTAGCGACCGAAAATTATGGCAAGACGGAACGAGTTGGTTTTACTGGTACTCCTGATCCTAATAATCCCGGCAAAGTCACTGCGATAGACCGAACAAGTGGAACTGTGCAGATCGTTTTTGATTTCGCGAAGCGCGATGACGCTCAAAGTGCCTACGATAATGGCCCGCGTTCAAAGCCGCCCGATTCCGAACAGCACGTGTTCAACCACGAGACGGGGCATGCCGATGACATGAACAATGATATGGTCAGAGAGTATAACCAGAGTGAAGAAGACGCAGAGAAAAACGCGGAAACTTTCGCGAACACTGGTCAAAGAGAAAAGGATACTTTAAGCAAGGAGGAAGCGGAGAAAAGGGTCAGAGAGATTTTCGGCGTTCCTAAACCAGTGAAGGAGAAAAAGAAGAATGAATAGCCTTCCTGAAACTAAAAGACTTAGGAACATTCTCTTGATTCTTACAATTCTTGCTGGAATGCCGACGAGCACCGAGGCAAAATTAATTGCTCAAGTGTCATCGGATTTATCGTCACCGGAGCAACTCTGGGTAACTTTGCCATCATCGCCTTTGGAAGTCCGCTTTAGTCCGAGCAAGCGTGATATTGCGTTACTCAACCGTTCTTCCGACACAGTTGCGCGCTACAGCATCGGTTGTGTTACTCAACGAGAGACGAAGACACGAGTTGTACGGAAAATGCGGTTCATCGATGCCAATTTGGAGACGGGAAGAGTACTCATCAATTCTCTCACTCTCTATGCGAATGATGCGGCGCAGTGTCGCAGCAAGAAAGGCCGGTTGGCGGTTGTTGAAGTGGTATTCATGGATGAGTCAATCTGGAAAGCAAGATGATTGCGGCAGAAGTTCACCTCAAAAGAACGGGA
>JBGTLM010000320.1:0-4629 GCA_041744135.1 Pyrinomonadaceae bacterium | reverse complement strand
CCAAACGTCCACGAAGAAGTCGGCGCTAAGAAACACCAACAGGTTGTCGAGGTAATGCCGTCCCAGCAGTTGGCGCATCGAGTAACTGGACGACAGCGCATCCATGCTCAGCACTTCAGCCAGGTCTTTGTCGAGACCAGTGCCATCGACATCGTCGCTCCTGCCGAGGCGTGGTACTTCCTGAAAGTTGCGCCGCCAGATTTCTCGCAGCCGGATCAAAAGATCCTGCAGTATCACGTCGCGCTTGAACTCGTTGTCCTGACCTGTTGGTGGTTTCCAAGCGCTGATTGAGGTTACAGGAAGAACGCCATAGGGCTGCTTGCCTACGCGCAATGCCGGCAATGGTCCGCCAGGACGCACGTAGTCGATAAAGTGATTACGCGCCCAGGCGATATCGTCATCTGTGAGCGGGCTCTCACCCGTTCCGCTGGCGCCCAGCATCTGCAAGAGAAAGTACCCCCACGTCGCTTGCCAAAGCGCGGTGTTCATTTGCCGCGCGTCAAATTTTTCTCTCTCAGTGGCGTTTGGAAGGTTGGCAAACACCTGAGCGGCTACGTCCAATCCAAACGCCTGGGCAAGTACATGGGCATTTGAACCATCAGAAGATTGCAGCGCCGGCGCGGTTCGTTCGGCGAGATAGCTCGCTTCATGACCGGGATCGTTCGAGCTAAAGCCGGATGGCGCATCCTCGGTGTTGTTGGAAGGTGTGCCCTGAGGAATGAAGCTGAGGCCGTCGGTGTAATGGTGTGCGTTGAACAGATCAGTCAGCCGCGCCGTCAGGTCGGAGGTTGTATCCGGGACATCCGGCGAATCTTTGATTCCGAAGGCAAGCAAGAAATCCAAACCTGCGGCCGCGTCTGCTTGAGAGAGTTTGGCGCGCACCGCCATTCCCTCTTTTTCCGCCGCCTCGTAATCAACCATCCACTTCATGCCTTCATCAATCCCAGCCTGATCGACGTTGGCAGAAAGAGAGGGATTGGGACCGGTAGCCAGCGTATCGGGTATTGGTGCACCTTTCGCGTTGACGATCAGCCTTTCGTTTTTGTAACCGAGAATGACCCAGAAGTTCGGCAATACACGTGTGTGTGGCGCACGAGTCCACGCCTCTTCCTTAGAAGCAGGAGAAGGGAAGCGCACCTCGTTTGGCAACGGGTCAGCGTTATCGATGGGGTCTTTAGGACGATCGTCGGGATTCAGTGGCTTGAGCTCGCGAGCGACCCAGGCAGCGCGTTGCGGATCTAAACGATCAGCCAACTGCCGCCAGGCGGCCTTTCGACGTTCTTCATTCTTGCCAGCTCGCCAGGTTTGTTCCCAAAAATGCTTTCCCCAGGTCAACTCGTCGGCAGTCAACTCTGGCTCGTGCGAATCAATGTGAACTTTATCGGGATAGACGCGCACGCGAAGCTCGAAACTCCCGTCCGCTTGTTGAAAGAACCGAGTTTCGAGCCGCACCGGAAACAGAACGAGCGGGCGGGCCCGTCCGGAGGCAAGCTGAGTCTCCACTTCGGGAGTGTTCGGGATGTTCGGAATGTGACGATTGGCAGTGACCATAACTCGAGCCTAGATCTTCTTAATCATCTCTCTAGCGTGAATAGCAATGCGCATCGGGCGCTGCAGTGTGATGTAGGCGAGATGCGAGGAGTTCTTACCCCAGGTCGCATTGTCGATCTTCTGCGTGTCGATGTTCGGCACCACGCTCTTGATTGAGTCGATCGAAACGTGCGACAGCGCCTTCAATTCTTCCTCGCTGTTAGCCATGTGTCGCCAGCTCAATTCATTCCAGGTCGTAGTGATCGCCGGCGGGTCCTTGGCGAAGTCCGCCACATCCATCCCAAAGCATGGCTCGGTTGGTTGTTGCTGAATTACAAAGAACCATCCATTGGGATCGTTTGGTGCTTCGCCTTTGGCTTGCGCTTCAGTCAGGTCGAAGCCGAGGAATGTGACATCGGGTTTCAGTGAGCCACGAAAGAGTGGATGGCGTTCACCTTCAGGCTTCTTCGACAGTGTTAACCGCCCGTCCTTTGGCACCGCGGCCACAGCGTAAATCACGGAATTCGGATACCGTCGCAGCAGTTCGCCGCGAATGAGCAGCACCAGCTTGCCGCTGGTGTTCGGGGAATTCTGGCCCAGCTGTAGGTCGCCCCACTTATTGATCGTTTCAATGTCCGGCTCATCATTATTGACAGACGTATCCCAGAACTGCCGAAAGTATGTACCGCGCTGATCGGTAGGGTAATTTCGCCAGAGGAGTTCATGGCTCATTTCGTCATTCAGTCCGACCAGGAACGATTCGACAAAGTTCGGATTGGTCCCCAGCAACGTGACGGTGTTCGCTGCAATGTGCTCCAAACCGGGGAGAAGAAAATCCTGCGAGAGATCGCGCAAGGCTTCATACATGGGCTGCGGAAATTCGGGCGCGTCCATAACCTGTTCAAGCGGATCGTCCGTCTCAACAACGTCACTGGATAATAAGAGCGAAGCCTGCACTCGCTTCTTGAGGGTTATTCCGGGGATAACGCTTTGCAGCAGCGCGTCCCTGGAGACCGTCAACTTCGTTGGCGGTAATGAATCGGTGGGAGGCGTGAAAACCTTTGCCATGTGCGCTTGATGATCTTTCGCCGCTTTCCGAAACGCTGCCGCATCGGGACTGTCCTGCAACCCGCGCTTGAAGTCTAATAAGCTGCGGACCTGGCCCTCGGGGACAATACTGAAATCGCCAAGAGGCGGTGCTGTGTCGAGAGCCGTGATCGTCCGCTCGAAACGGACCGTTTGATTCAACTGCGCGGCGAGCCCTGCAGCGCGGTTGGTCACCAGATTGATCGAAATTAACGCAGCGTCATTCGCGCGAAAGGCGACGATAGGTGTGACGGTATTAAGCCTGGCCACGATGGCAATCGGTGCTGCACCGACGGGTTGGAAACGAGCACTGACTTTGCTGCGCGGACTCGTCAACCGGCGCATCGGAGCGGAGACAACTCGGTCCGGAATGACCGAGTTTGAGATTTTCTTCGATAGCAGCTCTCTTGTCGTGACGTTGTTAATGTCGGTCGTTTCGACGATGACTCGCGATTGCGCAACGCCGAAAACCTTCAACAGCGTTTCATCAGAGAATCGACTGAGGTGTCTGGTGTAGTAAACGCCATTGACCGCACGTGCCAGCTGGGCCTGGCGTCGCAATTGATTGATCCGATCGATCTCGCCGAGTTGTTCCCATGCCGCAGCCATCAACTCTTCTTGCTGAGTTTGCACGACCTGGGTGCCCAGCGCCGCGACTGCTCGATGCCGGGGATCGAGATTCAGTTCATCGAGCCAGGTCAGGGAATCCGGGGGCACCGGAGTAACGTTTATGGTGTGACGCGCCGCTTGCCAACAGCCGTAGATCGGGGGCGCGACTACGGGGTCTTTGTCCTCGTCATTTTGAGTTGCTTGCCACGGCGCATCAAGGATTTTTTTCAGCTCCACTTG
Source organism: Pyrinomonadaceae bacterium (assembly GCA_041744135.1). Taxonomy (GTDB): domain Bacteria; phylum Acidobacteriota; class Blastocatellia; order Pyrinomonadales; family Pyrinomonadaceae; genus PSRF01. The sequence goes on along the minus strand of JBGTLM010000320.1, from coordinate 1,164 downwards.
AAATGGCGCTCGCGTTACTTCCGGCCATTCTGCGGTCGTCGCATTCAGAACGCGCAAAGCTCCTTCAAGCTCAAGCGTCGTGCCCGATGGCAGAGTTACATTGAAATCCGGTTGACTTATGTCCACCAGCCGCTTGCCGACCTTCGGCGTTTCCCGCAGATCGCGCGCTGTCAGCAGTTTCACCAGCGCTTCGAAGTCACCCCCGGTTCCGGTGCGAAACTCCCAGTGGAAATAGACTGGCAACGTCACCGCATCAAGAGGTTGCTGTCCCCTGGTCCAGGCCGGCATCAACTCTTTCTCCTCGTTGCGTGTGTCGTCACGTTGAATCGGTAAGCCGAGGCCGGCTTTTCTTCCCAGCTCGAATGTTGGCACGACACAGGCCAGGTACTCCGTCATAGGATCGAGTCGGCGGGGACACAACAACCGCGACAGGGTCAAAGCAGGGTTGCCGGCTAACGAGCTCTCTAACGAAGCCTGATTCAGTGAGCTGCCTGTCACCTGCGCGTGCGCCCAGGCCCACGATTCTGTTAGATCAGGCAGTTCAAGTTCTGGCCGGGCAGGCGCTTTAATGTCGAGCACCGGTAGCGGCAGAGTGTGGTCCACACGGAGCGTGACACCTTCCTGTTTCCGAACGACAACCAGACAAAGCCACGGACGCAACTTGCCCGCGTCGTTGGCAGTAGCGGGTGTAAAGAGCCACGGAAAGTCAGGACGATCAAATTCAATGGCAGGAAAGTAATTGGGCTCGAAATCCGTCGCCAGATGGCGCGGCTCAGTGCGTATCACTTGAAGCCGATCGATACCGGTCACATCGCCTGGGCCATAAAGTCTTACCTGCCGTTCGATTTCGGGGGGCGTGTTGTTGACAGCCAGCTTAACACTTACCGCAACGACACCGGCTTGATTCGCGCTCATGTCCGGCGTTTGAATGCCGGAAGCAGCTCCCTGGCGTACCCAGGGAAGGAATACATAGTTTGCGGAAGTTGGAGCCATAGCTACCCGACGAATCGTCTTGCAGAAAAGTTGAAATCCCATCAACTGTCGAAGTTTGAAAAGTTCGCGCCCTGACACCAATCAACATTCGGAAATTCGCAGGTTGGGAAGGGTGGTTTACCCCCGCTCAAGATTCGCAGTCATTCATCCAGGAATTACCAAGATGTTGTT
>JBGTLM010000319.1:0-15803 GCA_041744135.1 Pyrinomonadaceae bacterium | reverse complement strand
GTTACCGTACAGAGCGGCTACCACGTCAATTCGAATCCCCCGACCTATCCGTATCTGAAGGCCACCGAGCTGGACATGGCAGACACGGATGAGATTTCTCTCAACTCTGTCTTCTATCCCAAGCCGCTAGTCAGGAAATTTGCATTTGCAGACAAACCACTTCACGTTTATGAAGGAGAAACCCCGCTGACGGTGACTTTGGGAGCTGCTCCGACCGCGAAGAAAGGCCAACAATCCATTCCTGCTAAATTGCGCATCCAAGCTTGCGACGATCAGGTTTGTTATCCCCCCGGTTCAATCGACGTCGTGATTCCGGTGCTGATCAAGTGAAGTTATTCTGGTTGATCGTGGCCGGAGGGTGTGTTGCCGTTGCGGGTGTATCCTTACTGCGGGGTGATTTTGACAGTGCATTTGTCGTGGCAGCGGCGGGCATGCTGGCCTGGTTTATAAACTATCGTATGCAAGTGAAGGAGAAACTTGCTGCGAGGGATGCTGCTCAGGAAGAGAATATTGAGGAGAATGACTTAGATGAAGATCAGTGACTGCAAATCGGTTTTGTTAGCGCTGTGCGGCTTTATTTTTCTGGCGCCAATCGTCGCGTCGGCAGCCGGTGAGGCGGAGGTGCGGGGGACGGTCCAGCGGGTTTTTGAGCAGTTAAAGTCTCGAGACTACAGTTCGGTCTACGACGCCTTGCCGGCATCGTCGCGCACGCGCATGTCCCGTTCACGCTTCACCAGTGCATTGAGTCGAGCTCAAGACATGTATGTGCTCGATCGCCTGGAGATTGGACAGGTAAAAGTCTCGTCCAACGTCGCTGTCGCAGAGACGGTGCTTTACGGAAGGGTTGTGAGGCCGCTTGAGACTGAAGGTAAGATCGTAGTTCAGCAATACCTGGTGCGGGAAGAAGGAAATTGGCGAGTGGCCACGGGCGATAGTGTGACCATCAAAACATTCCTGGCTGCCAATCCGGCCTTTGGTCGCAAGTTTCCGATTCGCCAACCACGCGTCTACATCAAACAGAACGGCAATTGGACTGAATTCAGCCCGCAACGCTTACCTCGCGGGTAGCAGCAAGCAGCAATCTGTAGTATCAACTTAAACGCAGATCATCAAAGGACAACTGCGCGTCGTCAACTGGCTCGGTGAATTCACCGTGGCGAATCCTGGAGCGCGGCACATCCAAAGCCTCGCGCACAGCGTCGAGATGAAATCTGATGATATGTGGCGTGACGCGAACGGACGGAATGCGCCGCTTACGAGCCAGGCGTCGAACCGTCGACTCGCTAACCTGCAACACTTTTGCCAGCTGTCGGGCAGTCAGAAATTCTTCGCGGTCTTCCATGGCTTAGCCCGCATCCTAACGCAACGGCATCAGGCCGGCCAAACATAAAACATGCCCCCTTGCCGCGTGTGCACTTTTGAGTCCACCGACAGGCAAAACGCGACGGCGCTTTAGGTTGAGTCAAAGGAGTGAGAAAACCCAAAGCGGTGTCGCGCTGCGGTTGCCACCAGTCCGTGAGCTTGCGCTTGCGCCGCCGAGGGGTAGGTTCGGGCCGCTATTTGGGAGCAGCCGGAACAGAAAGAGCCACGCGATAAACGGCAGCGCCATCAATTTCGACATCCTGGCTGACCGGCTCGGAATTGCCAAGTTTCACCGTGATCCGGTACTTTGCAGTGTCGGGCGTGAGTCTAAACACAAATGAACCGGTCTCGTTGGTAACACGACCGTCGATCTTTTTCGTCGAGCCGTCCTCTTGAATCTTCGCCAACTCAACTTTCGCGCCGGCAATGCTGCGGCCGTCCTGGGTAAAGACGCTACCTCGAATAAACGCGATCGAACCTTCATCTATAGTCAGAATCAAGCGATCTCCCAGCGAACGGGTCTTTCCCGCCTTGACCTCCACATTCTCAACCGTGCCCACACTCAAGCCCGGCTTTCTAAAGGTGAGAGCATACTTTCCCGCCGGCAAACGCTGAACCAAAAATGAGCCGCTCTTATCTGTCACGACGCGGTTAACCTCGCGCTCGTCCTGTCTGATAACCACTGTGACGCCGGCCGGCGCCCCGGTCTCAACTCGAACCTTTCCCTTGATACCGCCGGTCGGACGATCCTGGGCCATTGACGCTGTTCCCAAAAAGAGCAGGGCCATCGATGAAAGTACTAATTTCTCAAGTCTCATTGGGGAATCTCCGGGTTAGAGGATCTGAATGTATGGTGTTTAGATTGTAACATGCTGCTGCCGTGCAATAATTTAAAGAACGGTGCTCACCCAACCAAGGAAGGGAGGGAACGATCCACGAAACAACACCAAGTCCTGTTAGTGCTATTCCATATGACTTCTTGGAACGCGTTGAAAGCTACGTTTGATTCAAGAATCGCTGATTTCCTTCATCAGACACGAAAAGAAACTGAGAATAGGAAGTGCTACTCAGCCTGGCTTTTTGAAGCTGCTCACTTGATGCCGGTAATCAGCTCGCATGTTGTCCAAGCACTGGGCCAAACTCGTCACGGCGGCACGGAGTCATTCACCTGCAGAACCCGGGGGAGCGGCAGCGATGGGGGTTCAAGTCGCCTGACCCCTCGCCCACGTAATGTCGGGAGATTTCACATTGCTTGAGTGGGACGCCGCCAGACCGGGCGTAACCGTCCCTCGGCTCTGTAGCTGAGTGGAAGTCGAATTTGTGAAGTCTGGTCACGAACCCCATTAGACCTGCCCGAGCCGGCCGTTGGTGGCATCTAACTAAGTTCGTATAATCTTCTAGACGGGTTTTTTAGGATCGAGTTCGAGGCAGAAACAAACTGGACCCAATGTGGAACTACCCTACCAACCACAGCGGAATGCCTTTTAAGGTAGCCGTTCTAATCCTGGCTGCGCTTCTTTTGAGTGGGCAGGGCCTTATATCCTCTCCAGCCCAACACCCGGCCCCGGTTCAGCGCCCGCGGCGTGTTTGGCCCGCGCGGACTGAGGAACCCGATGAGATACTGCGTATCGACACAGATCTAGTCACCGTTGACGTTACGGTTACTGATCTGCAAGGCGTGCCCATGCGGAATCTTCGCAAGGAGAACTTTAAGATCTTCAGTGACGGCATTGAACAGCCGATCTCCTTTTTTCAAGTGGAGCGAAGAACTGGCGAACCACGACCTCTTGCGCTGGTATTTGCTCTAGACATCTCGGGCAGCATGACGGCGGAGGAGATGGGACGACTGCGCAATGCCCTCCAAGCTTTCTCGATCAGCATCGCGGATCAGCAGGCGGTGTATGCGGTGATGATATTTGGAATGAACGTGAAGACCATGCAGAAGTTCACTTCGGATCCTACCGCCCTTGATCGTACTTTTGCAAAACTCGCCCGCGAGCCGAACGGGCTTTCAACCCACACCTACGACGCAGTTGACGACGCTATCCGGTTAATCGTCCGCCATGCTCCTCGTACTCGAGATCGTCGTTTGATGAAAAGGGCGGTGCTTGTCGTAACCGATGGTTTTCCGGTCGGCGATACCATCGCTCCGCAAACGGTTATTGAGCGAGCCAATGCCGCCGACGTCAGCGTCTATGTTGTCACACTCCCCTCGTACTCCGGGATGATGACGGCTTCGACGCAGTCCCCGTTACCGACCCCGCTGGACGTGAGTGGACTTGCCGATTTGACTGGGGGGCGGAGCGTATATGCAGGCGAGAAGGATTATGCGCCTCTCTTTCGGGCGCTGGCCGAAGAAGTTACTTCTGCCTACGTCTTAGCGTTTTACCCTGCGGAAGAAAAACGGCGGGATGGTCAATTCCATTCACTCAAGGTCGAAGGACCGCCGGGTGCGACTATCAGGCAAAGCCGTCCGGGATACCAGGCAGGAGGGAAAAACCGTCGACAGCAGCAGTAGACAATCGAGCTAATGTGCCTTGCAGCCCGCCTCCTGCCACCTGCTCCGGCGACTTTTTCTTTACATTTCCTCGTCCTCCTCGTCGTCGTCCAAATCTTCTTCATCAACAATGTCCAGCTCCACTGGGTCGAGACCCACCACTTCCAATGATGCTGAGCATTCTTCACATGAGACCGTTTCGCCCTTATCCGTGTCCAAATCTACGTGGACATCGGCATCGCATTCCGGGCAAGTTCCTGTCGGCACTTTTTATACCTCCAACGCAAATTATGTGAAGGCGGCGGGACACCCAAAACGACTGGGATGTCCTCCACCTTAAGTATGATTGGCTGGCTTCAATCTAACTGTCGCTGATGGATTTTGCAACAGTCTTTTTTTCAGGTTTCGTGCGGTTCAAGACAGTACCAGGCCATCGCCACAAAACGTCGGGCAATCCAAAGCGGCTATCACCCGATCCCCAGGTCCGCTGGTTCAACTTTTGCAGTGCGCCGGCAGAGCAAAGCGTCGACGGCGCTTTGGGTTGAGTCAGATCTGAATCCAAATCGGTGTCCCGCTGCGCTTGCCACCGCACTCCACAAAGTTGCCCGCACCGTGTTGCACTTGGAGGACCGTTGGGACTGTGGTTACCCACAGAGAGCCGTTCAGTAGCAATAGCAGCGCCGGTAGAGGTTAACCTGTGCAGACACTGTTCGCCCCCGCCTCGTCGCGAGACCTGCAGTTCCCAATAATGCGGATGGATGTTGCCGGTTGTCAAAAATTTACGATTTGTTATCGTGCTGCTGCCGTGGCTTTCGGTTGTGTCTCTAATGTCGTACTTCTGGATCGACCGGACACGGAGCAATAGTTTCGGCAAGCACCAGACAGTTAGCACATCTGTAACATCGCGGCCTGCCGGCCACGGACCGCGACCTCCCACCAACTCATTTTCCTTTGATAGTGACAACGATGGAATTCCGGATGCAGCTGAACTCAGTTCCTTCCGCGACCGGGAGAATTTTAAGCGCGCCTTTACCGGAATTGCCGAAATGCAGTTCTATCGGATTAGCGATCAATGGAACTGGGAACAGCGAGACTGCGCCGGCCTTGTTCGTTTCGCCTGGCGCGAAGCGGTGCGCAGCCACGATCGCGCCTGGTTTCAGAAGATGGGCCCTGGTTATGAAGCTTTTGCAGCGGATGTGTCCACGAATTATCTCCATCGAAGCTCGCTCGGAGAGAAACTCTTCCGCACTGATTTTGGAGCTTACAAGACCACTGATCTCGCGGAGGCAAAATTCTCAGAATTCGCTGACGCGCGCACACTGAAAAACTTCAACAGCCGATTCATAAGCCGAGACCGTCAATTCGCCCAACCGGGCGACCTACTTTTTTATCACCAACCCTGGGTCCATAAGTTTCCTTATCACGTGATGATTTTTGTCGGGGAGTCACACATCGTCACTGCCGAGGCGCGCAGCTGGGTGGTCTATCACACGGGCGCATCGGCAGTCGACCAGGGAACAGTGAAGAAGGTCCAGCTGTCAGTCTTGGACCAACACCCAAACAAACGCTGGCGGCCAGTGGAAAGCAATCCCAATTTCCTCGGGTTTTATCGACTCAGGATCCTTGAATAGCTCGGAGGCAAAATCGTGTTTGAATTGAACTCTATTTCCTGTCGCGTTCTAACTGGCAGCATTATCTATCTGACCGTAATTGCCGGCGTGCTGACCATCGCTACGTTCCGCTCTCGGGCCGGTGTCGAGACGAGTTTCGAGGCAGACCGGTTTGTCGCTTCAGGAACACCCGGCTCCGCCAAACCATTCTTCTCGCTTTCCACAAACCGCACTTACGGGAGCGGTGAACGAGCGCGGTTCTGGATCGATTATCACGGTATAGACAAACTCGATTTCCGTGTCTACCGGGTAAAAGATCCATTGAAGTTCTTCACTCAACTAGACAATCCCCATCAAATGGGGGACCGCGAAGAAGAGGAGTTTGCCGGCTCCGTACGCCGAAGTCCCTCCCCGCTGGAACGGCTGCGCGCCGTCAAGCGCTGGGCCGCTGCGGGCGTCAGATCGTATATGCGAACCCAACTGAAGCACGCCTCGCGAAGGAGCTTCAATCAGAAGTTTCGCGCCAAAGAGGTGGCTGGCCGCATGCCCCTTAACGTGGCTGACTATGCCCGCGTACCTCTCTTGAATCCAGATCAACTAGTTAGTAGTTGGCGCGAACCTCTTGCGCCGCTCGAGGACCAGTATGACCGTCGCATGATTCCCATGGGCAAACGCGAGCCGGGTGTCTATCTGGTTGAGGCGGTGGGGCGAGAACTGAGGGCTTATACCGTTGTGGTCGTAACCGATCTGACGATGGTCGATAAGACGACGAGCGAGGGCGAGTTGCTCATCTACACCGTGGACCGGAAGACAGGAGAGCCCCGTCCCGATGCCCAGATTCAAATCGTTAAGAACAGAAAGGCAGTCGCCGGCGGAGTAACAGACAGACAAGGGATTCTCAGAACCAGTATCGACAAGCAGCTTCTTAACTCACCCGGGGCGGATGTCGATCCCGCCACTGATGACACTCGATCCGATTCTTTCCTGATTCTCGCCAATCAGGGCGACAATTTCGCCATCTCCGATCTCCAGGCTTACTACTTTGGTGGTTATCGAGCCGAAGATGAGGAGACCCAGATTAAAAGCTATATCTATTCGGACCGGCCGGTCTACCGACCCTCGCACAAGGTCTACTTCAAGGGCATCTTGCGGGCGATGGATGGACGGGGAAATTACAAATCCGTAAACGAGAGCACCGTGAATGTCGCGATCGAGGATTCAAATAACGCCCGCGTATTCGCGAAGGAACTGCCACTGTCGGCCCGCGGCACGTTTAATGGCGAAATGGAACTCTCTGAAGAAGCCGCCCTGGGGAACTATCGAATTGTGGCCGAGACGGACGCTGGCACATCCCGCGGCAGTTTCGAAGTTGCCGAATATAAGAAACCTGAATACAAAGTGAAAGTCTCAGCGCCGAAGAAATACATCAACGCGGGGGAGAAGATGCAGTTCTCAGTCAGTGCTCGCTATTTCTTCGGCTCCCCGGTAGCGAATGCGGAAGTGAAATACTACATCTATCGCTCGCGGTACTACGCCTGGGGATACGGAGAAGAGGCGGATGAGACAAGCGACGAAACGGAGAGCTACGATGACTACTCCGACCACTATGGTTACGGGAACGACATGGTCCAAGAGAGTGAAGGCAAGCTTAACGCCGACGGCCAGTTGGATGTCGAGTTTCAAATTCCCGAAGCCGATGAAAACGATCCCTGGGACTACAGTTATCGACTCGATGCGCAGGTAACCGACTCTTCTCGCCGCACTTTAAATGGTGGCGCAAGCTTCGTCGCAAGCCGCGGTAACACTGTGGTTCACGCCAGTCCCGAACGTTACGTTTATAGCAAAGGCGACGTTGCGAAGATCAGAGTCAAGACCACGGACTATGAGGGACGTCCGGTCGCTGCCAGGATTCTGCTGCGTTTTATTCAACGTAGCTGGACTGCGGTAGAAAAGAAGTCCGAGAACGGCTATTCGTATCCGGAATATGAAATGCACGAACGTGAGATGAGCTCGGCTGACTTGGAAACCGATTCGCAGGGTGCAGCTACTTACAACTACACGACCTCGGAAGCCGGCAATCTTTCCATCAAAGCAATCGTCAACGAAGGAGGAAGGCAGATCACCTCGGTGGGAGGTTATCTGTGGGTAACTGACCGTCAGCACCTATGGTCTGATTCGGCATATCACCACACGGATCACGGTTCTATCAAGCTTGTTCCTGACAAAAAGTCTTACCGTCCCGGTGAAATAGCCCGCGTGCTCGCTATTCTGCCCACCGATAACGCGCACCTTCTGGTCAGTACGGAACTGTCGACTGTGCTCTCAGCCCGCCAAGTGAGCGCGATGGGAAGGTCCATCATTCTCGACGTGCCAATCGAGTCGAGCTATGCGCCGAACGTGTTTCTCAATGTGACTTATGTAAAGGACGGCGACATGTATACGAATGATCAGCGTCTCGTCGTTCCGGCGCGCGACAAGATGTTGAATCTTGAGATCATTTCCCACAAGCAGGAGTACAAACCACGCGAAACCGCTTCCTATACGATCCTCGCTCGTGGCGCGGACGGCGCGCCCGTTCCTGGGGCCGAGGTGAGCCTCGGCGTTGTCGACGAAGCGATCTACAGCGTCTCGCCTGATTTTGCCGGCAACATTCACCGCGAGTTTTACGGTCTCCGCTACAAGAGTGTGGAAACGCATCTATCGATCTCTTACGGCTTCACTGGCTACGCCGGGGAAAAACCACTGCAACTCGCGAGAAGCAAACCTGCGTTTGAGCTGGCCGACTTCAAGAATGAAGGTGACGTGGTTGAACCGATTATCAGAAAGAACTTCAAGGACACGGCGTTCTGGCAGCCGGAAGTGATTACGGGGTCGGATGGACGCGCGACAGTAAAAGTTCGCTTGCCCGACAACCTGACTACCTGGAGAGCGACCGCGCGCGGTGTCACTGCCGATACGAAAGTGGGCGCCACGAAGTACAAGGTTGTGTCCCGCAAAGATGTGATCATGCGTTTAGAGACGCCCAGATTCGTTACCCAGGGAGATACAGTTACGCTCTCAGGGATCGTTCACAACTATCTCACTTCAGATAAGGCAACCCAGATTTCCATCGCCGTGGAAGGCGCGCAACTTCTCAGTCCATCGAAACAGATCGCAACTATCAGCAAGCAGGGTGAGTACCGCGTTGACTGGCAGGTAACTGCGCCAAACGTCGGCCAAATCAAACTGCTGGCAAAGGCCTTGACCGATACTGAATCAGACGCAGTTGAGCTGCTTCTCGATGTTGTTCCGCGCGGTCTTCATCAGGTGAAAAACGAAACCTGGACGGCTGCAGACGAAAATGCAGATCGAACTTTCGCGCTCGATCTACCGGCCAATGCGGATGCCCACGCGCGTAAATTGCGCATCGAGGTTTCGCCTTCGGTTGCCGGCACACTCTTTGGGGCCCTCGACTATCTTACCGCTTATCCATACGGCTGCACTGAACAAACTATGTCCAGTTTCCTGCCCAATGTTGTGGTATCTCAGGCGATCAACGAAGTGAGGACTTCATCAATTCGCAGTTCGAACGATCTGGCAAAGAAAGTTCGCCGCGGACTTGATCGCTTATATGCCTTCCAACATGACGATGGAGGATGGGGATGGTGGAAAAACGACCAAAGCGATCCCTTCATGACTGCCTACGTCATCGATGGGCTGACCCTCGCGAAGCATGCCGGTTACCAGATCGATGACAGCCGGGTGCAGCGAGGGCGGGAAAAACTTCAAAAAATGCTCGAAGCAGGAAAGACTGAGTCGGGAACAGCCATTGATGCAGACACCCGCGCGTTCATGGTCTACGCGCTCGGGGAGACTGGCGGAGTCGATGCCACTTATATCGACAGGCTCTTCGCTGACAGAGGCAATTTGCAACCCTATGGTCGCGCGTTGCTGGCGCTCGCCCTAAACCAGCGCCAGGAGGAAAAGCGCGCTCACGAAGTTGCCGCCGAGATCGAGCGCACAGCGAGTGACGACGGCGTCACGGTTCACTGGCAATCTCGACGCAAAGAGATGCTCGACTTCGTCGAGCAGAACGACACCGAAGCAACGGCACTTTCACTGAAGGCTCTGGCTCGTATTAGGCCGGCGAGCCAGCTCCTGCCCCGAACCGCGCGTTGGCTTGTCTCGCATCGTCCCAATAGCTACTACTGGAATTCAACCAAAGACACGGCCTTCGCAATTCTTGGACTGATCGACTACCTGAAAGTGAGTCGCGAGCTGGCGCCGAATTACGATCTGGAGGTTTATCTGAATGGAGAAACCGTACTCGCCGAACACGTCTCGTCCTCAGCGACTTCGCAAACTTTCGTAGTCAACCGCAAGGCAAACGAGATCTCCGCCAGCAACCAGGTCCGTGTCGTTAAGCGTGGGCATGGAATGCTCTATTTCTCGACCTCGATTGACTACTACACGGGTGAGGAAGAGGTGGCGGCCCGTGGATCCTCGGGTCTCAACTTAACTCGTGAGTATCTGCGCCTGCGAGTTGTTGAAGATGGATACAAACTTAAATGGGCGCTGGAGCCATTAACCGGCGAAATTCATTCCGGCGATTTGCTGGTAGCCCGCCTTCGTATCAACGGCGCTAAAGCGCGACACTTGATGATCGAGGATCCGATTCCTGCCGGAGCCGAGCAGCTCGAGAGTGTCGGCAACCTCAATCTCGATTACGCGAGTGGTAATGGCTGGACTGATTGGTATAGCTCGAGAGAGTTTCGCGATCAGCGCACCGTCTTCTTCCTTGATTACTTTGATGGCGATGCGATCTTCCAGTATGCAATGCGCGTTCAGGTGCCCGGAGAATTTCGCATTGCTCCGGCCCGCGCGGAGTTGATGTATCAGCCAGTTACGCAATCGAATACCACTGGGGGAAGAATGACGTTCCGCGAGAAATAACTGGGGCTTCCTCGCCGCCTTGGTGCGGGCCACGTGCCGGACTCTAAAGGAGAATCAATGCTTACAGAATCTTTTCAGTCAATCGCGACTGCGACGCGCCAGCTCCTGAGAAATTGGAGCTTACTGATCATGTTCGCCGGGCTCTACGCATCTCTGATTGCAGCGCTATATCTCTTTGTCGCGATAAGGGAAGCCAGCACGGAACAGGTAGTTCTAAGTCTGGTACTGGCAGTCACGGCGCCCTTACTCTTCTTCGTCCTGCAAACTGCCGGCGCCAGCCAAACACGCGGTCTTAGTGCCGGACTCTTGTTAAGACGGGCACTTAGGAATTCCTGGAAGTTGATCGTAGTCAGCGTGCCTCTTATTGCACTGGGAGTTCTCTTTACCTATCTGCTAAGTAAAGCCCAGTCGTACATGGGAACGGACGGGCCGGAGCTTTCAGATGTAGCGGCCCAATATCAGTTGAAGGTGAGCAACGACGGAAGCCCGGCGCTAAGGTGGAGACAGGTAATACTAAACAGCATTCGTTACCTTTCGCTTGGCTTCGTCTTACCGCTCGTCGCTATTCATCTCTGGATCGCGAGTGTTGGAAGCGACCTCGTGGCTACCATTGGGGCGACTAAGGAGCTGATTGCTGGGGCCTTTGCTCCATCCTCTGTCCTTATATATGCCGCCGGATTCGTGGTGTTTGGAGTTATCCCGTACTTACTTCTCATTAGACCCACGCCAGCGAGCAGGGCCTGGATGGAGATCGCCTTTCTTGTCGCCCGACTTCTGCTGGTTTTCATTCTGACTCTCTTCGGATGGGTCGTAACGATAGGAGCGCTGGCGATCTCTGCGACTGAGCGACGAAATGATTTGGCGTAGCGAGCACAGTGGTTGGCCGTCAGAACGCGAGCGGTAGCGAGCCGGTCTGGGCATCCTAATTTGAGAGTTGGCTTGGTGGAACAAACGATCCACCAAACCACACCAACGAACACGAAAACGTTGTTAGTGATCTTTCGTGGTATTTCGTCCATCGTTTTTGAACTTCCGTCCCTACCTTATGTGGACAGGCAGGTGAAGAAAATGAAACCAGGACACGACCGACCCGGTCTGATATCCGGAGGCTCACATTGCAAAAACAAATCGAGAATGGCCAACGAAATTGAAGCCCCAAACGAAGGTGGATACCCGCGGATGAAGAGACTCTATTTTTATTGTTCAGATCCGCGTTCCTCTGCGTTCATCCGCGGCTTAAATGGTTTATCAAGGAGCACGGAGCGCCATCAACGCCGTGCGGGCGAGACGTCAGCGGTCCCAGTGAAGAGCTACATGACAGTTTTATTTGCAGTGGCCGTTTTAGCTGCTGCAGTCGGGGGCGTCGAGTCTGCTCGACCGGTTTTCTGGTCAGTGGTTTCACCCGATGCACCATCGTTCGTCTCCCGAGAGGATCGTATTGACCGTGACCTGTCAACCGCTGCAGCGTCGGCGCTAGGCAGCCGTGAGGGTACGGTTATTGTGATTGACCCACGCACTGGTCGTGTCCGAACGGTGGTGAATCCCCGTCTTGCTTTTGAAACAGCTTTCGCGCCCGGGTCGACTATCAAACCGTTCAGCACGCTGGCTACGCTGCGGTCGGGAACGATCGAAAAAGATTCGCGTCTGCTATGTCGCGACCAATACTCTCATGAAGACTTCAAAACCGTTTGCTCTCATCCACGAAGTCTGCCGCCGTTAAAGCCGGCTGAAGCGCTCGCCTATTCATGCAACTACTATTTCGGAAAACTCGGCGAGCAATTGAGTGATTCTACTTTCAATTCAACTCTCGCTGAGTTTGGTTTTGGTCAACTCACGAAGATCAATCGGATCGGTGTCCGTGAGGCAGCCGGCAAATTGCCGCATGGGCAATGGCGGGCGAAAACCGCTTTGGGTGAGGGCGATCAAATACAAGTTACTGCAATTCAGTTGCTGACCGCCTATTCAGCACTGGTTAACGGTGGCCATCTCCTGGTGCCACAGATCGCGCCCGAGGCAGGCTATATGGCCCAGCATCAGACGGAGGTTTCCATCGATGGTGAGCACCGGCAACTGATCCTTGAGGGGATGCGGGGCGCCGTTCGCTACGGTACTGCAGAGCGCGCGAGGTTACACTCGCTTCCGCTCTATGTCTTCGGCAAGACCGGTACAGCTTCACCGAGCGGCGGATTTCGTACCCATGGCTGGTTTGTGGGCTTTGCATCAGGGGTTGCCGATGGCCCTCCCGGGAAACCGGAAACCATAGAGCTTGCCATACTTGTTTTCCTGAAGCGTGCGCACGGGGCGGATGCGGCTGAGGCCGCGCGTCCGATCTTTGAGTCATACATTCGCAGCGAGCGTCGGGAAGCGGGGACACGACAGTTACCGGGCATGCAATCTCTCAGGTTGGGACATCTCGCAGGTCAGGAAGGGTGGTTTACCCCCGCTTGGTTGGCGATGGAAGTTGGCGGGGGTAAACCACCCTTCCTCACCTGCGAATTTAGGCAACCTGAAAGATTTAGCAAGAGTGCTTTCAGACAGAGACGAGATGCTTTTCCCATCTCCTCGTCCGCGTCACCCGTCCGCGTCCACCTGGTTCGTGAAAACGTAACGCGGGCGATCTCACTTGAGGATTACATTCTAGGTGTGGTGGCGGCGGAAGGAAGCACGGAAATGGAGGCCGAGGCACTCAAGGCTCTGGCAGTTGCGAGTCGCACTTATGCAGTGAGGAACCTTCGCCGTCACGCGATTGATGGCTACGACTTTTGCACCACCACGCATTGCCAGAGGTATGTTTCGATGCAGGGTCCTCGCGCGGGCAGCCAGCGTGGGGTGCCGGCAGATACGCGCTTCAGCAGTTTGCAGATTTCGGCGGCAATCTCTCAGTCTGTGCGGGAGACCGCAGGGCAAGTCTTGTGGGATAAGTATGACCGTATTGTTGATTCATACTTCAGCGCTTCCTGCGGTGGGGTGACAGCGAATATAGGTACGCTTTGGGGAGTGAATGCCCCTTCGTACCTGTTGGGTGGCGCCGATGAGTATTGCCTGACGATGCCCCATAACGCTTGGAGAGACGTGATCTCCTCTGCAAACTTACAAAGGGCGCTCGAAAGTGACCCCAGGACGAAGGTTGGGGGAGGTCTGATCAGGGTCGCGGTTTCCAGACGAGATGCCAGTGGCCGTGCCGAGTTAATAACTGTCGACGGCGCTCGTCGTCGCACTGTCAAAGGGTGGGATTTCAAGATCATCGTCGGCCGCGCCCTCGGATGGAGCCTGCTCAAGAGTTCGCGCTTTGAGATTTCACGGGCGGGATCTAATTACTTTTTTCGCGGCAGCGGCTTTGGCCACGGGCTGGGTCTCTGCCAGGAAGGGGCACACGTGATGGCTCGACGTGGCGCCAGTTATCAGCAGATTCTGGCAAAGTATTTTCCCGGAACGCGTTTAATTTTACCGTCGAGAGATTCTGTCTCACACAAGTTTTTAGGCGACTTGTTGTGGAATGATCACTACCGTTCTGTCAAAGACGGGGATAGAACTGCGAATAATGACCGTAGCTCGGCCCCGACTCGGAAGACTCTTTTTAGCGAACATTTTCGTCTGAGTTATCCAGTAAGTCTCAGTCAACGGGATGTGGAATATGTGTTGAAACTGCTGGAGTCAAACCGCGCTGATTTAATCCGGCGTGTTTCAACCCAGGATGTTTCCTTTCAGTTACCTACTCTGGAGGTGTTCATCAATGAAAGTACCGGCGACTTCGTCGGTAGAACCGGTCAACCGCCCTGGGTGGCGGCCGCAACCCTTCGGAACAGAATCGAGCTGCAGCCTTTCGAACTGCTCACACGTCGACGAATCCTTGAAACAACCATTCGCCACGAACTTGTTCATGCAGTGATTGAAGCTATCGCCCACGGCCGTGCCCCGCGCTGGCTTGCAGAAGGATTGGCGTTGCAGCTTGCTGGTGAGGGGCCAAGAGTTGCGCGTTACTTGCGAAAGACTGACATAGCCCTCTCGGACCTTGAGCTGAGATTGTCACGATCCTCGCCCGCCGAAGACATGAGGGCCGATTATGCCGCTGCCTATCGCGAGGTGAAAAGGTTGATTGATTCCGAGGGCGAGTCTGCTCTCTGGCGGCGCGTTAGTGAGATTAGGTAGAGACAATGGGGTCCCGGAGGGACCAAATGTTTATAGCCAGGATCCCAACACTTTTTAAGCTTCGGAGGAGCGAAATATTGAGAGGCACATTGTGCTCCCCTGGAGCTAAAGAACTCTATACCGCGACCTGAGCTATAAACATTTGGCCGCCCTGCGGCCAGGGCAGATTTTGTGGTTAGAAATTTAGACGGCACCTAGAATTTTATTTGCGGCTAGCCGACGATGCACGTACCTTTCAAGTCAGGAGACCGCGCCTGAACATGCTTATCGCCTTGGTGTTTCAAAAGGGAAGCCTAAATGATTCTCAATAAAAGTATCACCACTGTCGGAGCCGTTGCCCGGCTGCTCCTTACCTTAGTCCTGATTGCCGCACCGCTGAGTGCACAGCGGCGACGGCCAGCAACGCCCAAACCCGTTAAGCCAGCTGAGCCTGCGCTCACCTTTGAGACACTTCTCGCTGCAGATAGCTACAAGATTTACGGCGAAGTTAGAGGGATAGGCCAGCTCCTCCGATCGGCTGGTGTCAACGAGATTGTGGATCCGGTAATGAAGCTGGGTACCCCGCCGAAGGAATTCAAAACCCTGTTGCGGTGGCTCAACTCTCGCGCCGATGCGTTGATGACTTCCCGGCTCATGTTCGCGGCCTGGCCGTCACGCCCCAAACTTCCTCAAGCCTTGTTCGTAATTGAGTTTGCTTCCACTGAAGAAGCACAAAAATTTGAACCACAACTTAAGGAGTTCTTGCCCAAGGTTCTGCCCACGCCTGCGCCGGACAGCTCCCCGAGTTCAAGTCCGGGAAAGAATGAGCCTTCCGAGGTCAAGCCAAAGGAGGCGTCACCACCGTCACCCTACATTCTAAAGCAGTCAGGCGCGCTGGTCTTTATCAGCGATTCGCAATTTTCGTTTAAGACCTTGAGACCCACAGGGAGTAGGTTGCTTACCGAGGATCAAAACTTTCGTCAGGTGCACGACCGGCTTAACTCTGAATCCGTTTTTCTCTATTTCGATGTAGCCTCTGCAGAAAAAGAGGAGCAGGAACGAATGCTCCAGATGCATGAAGAGGAGAAAAAACGACAAGCCAGCGAAGCCGCCAAGCAAACGCCGGCCGCCGTTGCAGAGAATAGTTCAGACGACGAGGTGATGCCTGGTGGGGTGCCGAAAGACCCGCCTCCGCCCCGACCTGATCCTCCTACCTCTGCTGAAACCACCTTGGGTACATCTCAGCCTGAGTCGCAGGGTAATACACCTCAGGT
>JBGTLM010000318.1:0-10197 GCA_041744135.1 Pyrinomonadaceae bacterium | reverse complement strand
TATTTGCTCACGGCAGTCTTCGCCGCATCACGACCACCCGCGTCTCCGCCGGCGCCTCCCGATGGGTTCTTCGGCGGACTATCTTTTCCGATTGAGTCTGTGGGATAGCGGTCTGAGAGCGTTGGTAGCTTGAGCATCTTGTTAATCTCATCCAGGCAGTCTTCGCAGCTCACAACGTGAGAGAGCCGCTCACAATGCATCGGGACTGCTTCGCTTGCGGGATAAAACTCATCGAGTTCGCCGAGCTCAAGACACTCGCCGCGCCGCGTCTGAAGTATTGTGTGGCGCAGCTCGTTCAAAAGGTCATCCGTGGTCCGAGCGAAGCTGGCCGGCAGGAATTCCGCGGTTTCGCGCGCATCCCTGGAGCCAAGAGCTGTCGGGCGTGTTAAGGCAAGTTTGGCTTCGGCGCGCGCGATCTGCAGCCATTTATCCACGGCCGGACGAGGGCTGCGCAGGATTCGCGCAATCTCGCTTGGGTAGTAACCGTGAAAGAAGCGCAGAATGAGCACACTCGCGAGCTTTGCCTTCTCTTTGCGAGCGCAGGCGTAATGACAGACTCGACGAAGGTCATCTTGCACTCGGATCAAGTCGCGCGCATCAATCGTCTTTAATCCTGTGGCCGCTGACTCGTACTCCACGATTGAAAGTTGCTGAAAGCGGCCGCGGCTTGAACGTCGCTCCTGCGAAAGATGAAGGTTGCGCAGCATGCCATAGAAATATCCATCCAAATTCTGAATAGTCTTGAGATTAGGCTGAGTAAGAGTGGTGAAGTGAATGAAGGCATCGTGCAGCAGATCTTCAGCCAGATCCCGGTCGTGTTCGGTTAACTGAAGCGACCAGCCAAGGAGACGCTGGTAATGCCCGATGAATAAGTCCTCGTGACTGGGGGATATTTTCAGCAGCTTCAGCATTGCTAAAGTTGATTTCCGGAACCCGCAAATGTTTGTGCTCTTACCTGTAAGTAGCTTGGGAAAGGGTCAATCTACCCTGAGATGGAAATTATTTTCCGATGTTCGATAATCGGGACTGGAAAGAGCCGCCTCAGATCAGACCGAGTCGCTAACGAAGCTGTAAAGAAAACTCAGCCACAGATTAAAGCGGATGACACGGATCGAAATATCGGGATTGTAAAGCAGAGATCATTCGTAAGCTTTTTTAACTACTCCGTCTGTTCTGATCCGCGTCATCCGCGTTAATCTGTGGCTGAGTTTTCTTTTTTTCACAGCTTCGTAGCGACCGGATCCTAAGCTCAACTGATTCATAAGAGAGGTGATAAGGTTCGGTGAGTGCTGGCATCCGGTCGCTACCGCTCCCGGTTCTGTAGTTGAGCGCTATTCAAGAATCACCAAATTCTTTGCATTTATTCACTGCTTCTACCGCTCGCCGTTCTGACAAATTGCAACGCCTCTGCGAGAGTGAAACGGCGTTCGTAGAGAGCTTTGCCGACGATAACGCTATCGATGCCGCAATCACCTGCCGCCTTCAGCCGTTTCAAGTCTTCGAGCGAGGAGACTCCGCCGGAGGCAGTCACTTTCAAACCGGATTCGCTGGCAATGAGGCTGGTCTGATCGATGGTCGGGCCTGTGAGAGTGCCATCACGAGCGACGTCCGTATACACAATCCGTTCTACTCCGGCGGCAGCAACCCTGCGCGCCAGAGTCAACGCGCTTATTTGCTCTTGCGTCTCCCAGCCGCGCGTAACGACCTGACCGTCGCGAGCATCAATCCCGACGGCGAGGTGTTTGGTGCCAAACAGATGCAGCATTTCTGTGAGTAGCTCCGGGGATTCAACTGCCAAAGTGCCGATGACCGCTCTAGCAACACCTAAGTCGATAACACGGCCCACGTCGTCCGTGGCCCGCAGGCCACCGCCGAATTGTATAGGAATGCGTATGGCGCGGATTATTTCACGAAGCACTTCACGATTGCGCAGATTCGTCTCGGCAAAAGCGCCGTCCAGATCGACTATGTGCAACATCCTGGCGCCCGCTGCCTCAAAGGTCTCCGCAATTTCAACCGGATCACCATCATAGACAGTTGCTGTTTCTTTACGCCCTTGCGTGAGACGAACACACTTGCCCTGCCGGAGGTCAATCGCGGGGATGACTAACATCGATCTTAAATCAGGCCTTTCTGACCGTTTCCATCACGGTATCGAACAGCGCTCCATTCGTCGAGATGGCGTTGCCGCCGTATATTGTCTTATCTCCTTGCCAGTCGGTGAACGTGCCCCCAGCCTCTTCGACGATGGGAAGGAGCGCCGCGCAGTCCCAAGCCTTCATGACTGGATCGAGCATGATGTCGGCGCGGCCGGTTGCTACGAGCACATGCCCGTAAGCGTCTCCCCAGGTGCGCCGCGCGTTAACCTGGCGCTGTAACGACTCTGCCGCTGGACCAAATCCGTATTGTTCACACAATCCAAAGTCAGTGCTCAAGAGCAGTGCCTCGTTGAGCGAGCGAGTTGAGGAGACATGCGCAAGTTCACCATTCCAGAAGCAGCCTAATCCTCGCGCCGCATAAACAAGCTCATTCAAGGCCGGAAGATTAACCACCCCTAAGACGGACTCAGCATCGATCTCCAAACCAATGAGGACGCCGTAGAGCGGCACGCCATGAACGAAGGAGTAGGTTCCGTCCACGGGATCGATAATCCAGCGTCGCTTCGATGTGCCAATCTTCTCGCCTTCTTCTTCGCCAAGAATGCCATCATCGGGAAAAGCTCGCTCAATGTTTTCACGCAGATCTCTTTCGGCTTCGCGATCGGCTATCGTCACAAACGAGTTGTCGGCTTTGCGTTCGGCAGCAAACGAACCTTTGAAGTATCGGTTGGTAATATCTCCGGCATCGCGAGCCTGTCGCACCGCGAAATCCAGAAGTTCCTTGAGTTCCATCCTCTCCGGGTTCATTCGTCCTCCTTCGTGCTTCGGTTCAACAGTTCGTCGCGCAGCTCATCCAACGCTACACCGCGTTCCGCGAAAAGCACGAGTAGGTGATAAAGGAGGTCGGAGGCTTCTTTGACGAGAGCGTTCCTGTCTTCATTCTTTGCCGCGATGATCGTCTCAGCACACTCTTCTCCAACCTTCTTTAGGATTTTGTCCAGTCCTTGATCGAATAGATAGGTGGTGTAGGAGCCTTCTTGCTTCTCACACTTTCTCAACCCAATGACGGAGTAAAGGCGGTTGAGCACCTCGCCCAGATCCGCTCTTCTCCCTTCGCTCTGGCTAAGCTCCTGAAAATCCCATGGAAGTTCTCTGTGAAAGCAGGATTTAGCGCCAGTGTGACAGGCCGGACCCTCGGGAACGACCAGAATTCTGAGCGCATCACGGTCGCAATCGAAACTCACGCTTACGACTCGTTGCTTATTGCCGGAAGTTTCACCCTTGTGCCACAAACTCGAACGAGAACGGGACCAGAACCAGGTCTCGTGAGTTGCCAGAGTGCGTTCGAGGCTTTCAACGTTCATATAGGCGAGCGTCAGGACTTGAAGCGTGTGGGCGTCCTGGACGATGGTGGGAACGAGTCCGTGTTCGTCAAACTTGAGATCCGCAATCGGAATCTTCATCTCACAACCACTCCTTGCTCGCGCAAATAATTCTTTACGTCCGCAATCTTGTACTGGCCGAAATGAAACAACGATGCCGCCAGAACCGCACTGGCGCCGCCCACGGTCAACGCTTCGTAAAAGTGCTCGAGCTTTCCCGCGCCACCAGAAGCAATGACCGGAATGCGGACGCTACTGGAAATGGCGCGCGTCAGCGGGACGTCGTAACCGTCTTTTGTGCCATCGCGATCCATACTGGTCAGGAGAATCTCGCCCGCGCCGAGTTGCTCGGCCCGCACTGCCCACTCGACTGCATCCAGTCCGGTGGAGTGTCGTCCGCCCTGCGTGAAGACCTCCCATCCCTTGCTCGCATCATTCGCGCTGCGCCGCCGCGCATCTACGGCTACGACCATGCACTGGCTTCCGAATGTCCCGGCCCCTTGACTGATCAGTTCCGGGTGTTCAACAGCCGCGGTGTTGAGCGAAACTTTGTCGGCGCCTGAGCGGAGCACCGCGCGAATATCTTCCAGCGACCGCAATCCTCCACCAACCGTGAAAGGAATAAAGACTTCATCGGCGACCCGCCGGACGAGTTCGTCAACGATATTGCGCCGGTCAGAAGATGCGGTGATGTCTAGAAACGTCAACTCGTCCGCGCCTTCGAAGTCGTATCGCTTGGCCTGCTCGACCGGATTGCCGGCATCAACCAGCGAAACGAAACGAATACCCTTAACCACGCGGCCCTGATCTACATCGAGACAGGGTATGATTCGCTTCGCTAACATGGATTGATAAACACCAGCACGGCATCCGGATTCATTTTCCATTCGTCATTTGACATTTTTGACACCACTTTTGTCCCAACGTTGATCGGACATTGTCTGTATCTTGTTGGACTTGATCGACTTAACTCCGATGCCTGTTGGAATCGATTTCAATTCACCACGGCTTACTACCGCAATCCGGCTCGCTGCTGTCCTATGAGGTCAGTACCACGCGCGGTAGCGGGTGGGTCCGTACGGCCAGAGACGCATCGCTTACCCACCCCACCCACCCGCTAACGCGCGGTGGTACTGACCTCATGGGACCGCTGCATGTGTGACTAACAGTCAAACTGCGCCCCGCGCAAAGTTCGCGAGCAGCCGCAGCCCGGCCGCTTGACTCTTTTCGGGATGAAACTGCACCCCGCAAAGACTCTTGTGCGCGACCACGGAGGGAAAAGCCATTCCATAGTCGGTGTCGCCCAGAACCAATTCGACTTCCGCCGGTTCGCAGTAATAGGAATGCACGAAATAGAAAGACTCACCGTCCTTGATTCCGTCAAACAAAGGATGCGGAGATAGCTGCCGGATCTGATTCCATCCAACCTGCGGTACCAGCAGCTCATCTGAGAAACGACGAACGCGGCCGCGCATAAGTTTCAACCCCTGCGTCATGCCAAACTCTTCTGATTCGTCGAACAGCATCTGCATGCCAACGCACACGCCCAGCAACGGCGTTCCTCCAGTGACGCGCTCGCGCACTAGTTTATCGAATCCGCGTTCCGTGAGAGCCTTCATACATGCCCCGAAAGCCCCGACTCCGGGTAGCACGAGACGTTCCGCTTTGCGCAGCACGTGCTCATTAGAACTGACCACCGCGGGGCAGCCGGTCGCGGCAAACGCCTTCTCGACTGAGCGCAAATTGCCGACTCCGTAATCTATAATGCCAACTGCAGGCACTTCCTAGAGAACTCCCTTCGTGCTCAAGACACCGGTAATCCGGGCGTCGCGCTCGACGGCGTTGCGCAACGCTCGCGCTGTAGCTTTGAAAGTGCCTTCGAGAATGTGGTGCGTGTTGCGACCCCGCAGGCAGTCGATATGCAAATTGAACTTCGCTGTTTCCGCGAACGACCGCCAGAAGTGCTCCGCCAGCTCAACTGAAAAGTTTCCGATCATCTGGCGTCGTACCTGAACCTCATACACAAGATAGAAACGCCCGGAGAGATCAACTACTGAGCGACATAACGCTTCGTCCATTGGAACGATGGCCTCGCCATAACGCTTGATGCCCGCTTTGTCGCCCAGCGCCTGCGTCAGGGCTTGCCCCAACGAGATGGCGATATCTTCCACCGAATGATGGTCATCGATTTCCAGGTCGCCTCGGCTGTCAACTTCGAGATCTAACAGTCCGTGCTTCGCAAACAGTTCGAGCATATGGTCAAGAAAAGGCAGACCGGTGCTGATTTGCGACTTTCCCGCGCCTTCCAGGTTCAGGACGATGCGCACGTTAGTCTCTTTCGTCTTCCGGTGCACTTTTCCCACGCGGGCCACCGTTGATTGCTTAGGTCTCATGCTCTATCCGTTGGGCCGTAACTCCGTGTGCGCCTCGTTTGCTGAGATAAAGGGCCGGCCGATACCACCGATAATCCCCACTGATGAGTCTTATTGTAACAGTCGAAGGCGCGGGTAAACACGGAGTTCAGCCCCTATAAATCTCGTGCAGAGCGTTTATCAACAGATCATTCTCCTCCGGCTTGCCCACACTAAAACGGAAATACTCGCTCAACATCGGATAGCCGCTGACGTCGCGGATCAAAATATCCTTCTTGAGCAACTCAGTGAAAACTTGCTTCGGATCGATTGAAGATCGCACCACCATGAAGTTCGCTCGCGAAGGTACGGGGTTGAGACCCGGAATGCGTTTTAACTCGACAAAGAGACGGTCGCGCTCAGCGTTGATGAGTCTAATCAAAGGTCTGAGTTTTGACTTGTACATCTCACATGCCACCTCTGCTGCTGTCTGAGAGACGATATTGACGTTGTAAGGCAGCACCGCCTTCGACACCTCCCGCACTAAATCCGGCACCGCCAAGAGATACCCGATCCGGAGTCCCGCCAGAGCCATTGCTTTCGAGAAAGTGCGTAGCACGACGAGGTTCGAGTATTGCTCCAGCAGTGGCACGGCCGTCTGGTCTGAGAATTCGAAGTAGGCTTCATCAACTACAACCAGTCGTGTCGTCTTTCTGAGCAGCGAGACTAAATCAGGCCGGTTAATGACACATCCCGTCGGATTGTTAGGAGAGCAGATGATGGTCACATCAGGGTTGGTCGACTGGATCTCAGATTTCAACGAATGAACGTCATAGCTCAACTCCGGCGTGAGAGGCAAGCTAACAACGTCAGCGCCGAGCACTGTCGCGATCTGCCGGTAGAGAGCAAAGGTTGGCTCGTTGATGAGCACACGCTTTCCGGCTCCGACAGTGACCATCAAAAGCGCCTGGATCAACTCATTGGAGCCATTTCCGGCTACAATTCCCTCCGGCGTCCATCCGCTGTGTTCAGCCAGTCGTTCATGCAATCTTTCGGGAACAAATTCCGGGTATCGCGACCAGGCGCGATCGGCGAGACGCCGTAACACTTCTTGTTTGATCTCAATGGGCGCGTCCCATGGGTTTTCGTTCTGATTCAGCTTTACTCCCGCTTGGTCGGGCTGGAGCGAATACGGTCGCAAGTCGCGCACGCGCGGCTTGATGTTCTCCAAAGGATCGCGCATCTTCAGTTCTCCTCCAAACGAATCAGCGCCGAACGCGCGTGCGCCTCAAGACCCTCGGCTCTGGCGAGCGCTGCGATCATGGATGCGGTGCGTTTTAGTTCACCGGCTGCGAACTTCATGGTGTTGGTCCGCTTCTGAAAATCGTAAACTGCAAGTCCGGATGAAAAGCGCGCCGCGCCGCTTGTTGGCAGCACATGGTTAGGTCCAGCTAGATAATCACCGACTGCCTCTGGGGTGAAATCCCCGAAAAAGATTGCTCCTGCATGGCGGATGCGCGAGGCAATCGCTTCTTCGTCACGAGCCATAATCTCCAGATGCTCCGGCGCCAGCTCGTTGACCAGGTCGCAGGCTTCATCCATGTCATACACAATGATGATTCCTCCGTACTGAGCCAATGATTTTTCAATAACCCCAGCACGCGAAAGCCTGCCCATCTGAGTTGCCAGTTCCCGAACAACTTCAAGAGCAAGTCTCTCGCTGGTCGTCACCAGCGTTGCTGAAGCATCTTCACTGTGTTCGGCCTGGGCCAAGAGGTCGCTGGCAACATAGGACGCCCGCGCCGTATCGTCCGCTACGATAACCACTTCACTTGGCCCGGCTATCGAATCGATCCCCACCACCCCGAAGACCAATTTCTTCGCCGCGGCAACGTAACGGTTTCCTGGTCCCGTAATCTTATCCACACGCGGCACGGTTTCGGTGCCGTAAGCGAGCGCAGCGATCGCTTGCGCGCCGCCCACCGCGTAGACCTCGGTCACATCCAGCTCAACCAGCGCCGCAGCTACTGCCGGGTTCTCTTCAAGTGTGCATGGTGGCGTAGCGACAATGATGCGGTCCACGCCGGCCACCTGAGCGGGCACGACGTTCATTACTACCGAAGAGGGATAGCTCGCCGCGCCCCCGGGAACATACAAGCCAGCCCGCTCGACCGCTGTAATGCGCTGGCCCAGACGCACTCCATTTGGACCATCTATCTCCCACGATTGCTGGCGCTCATGCTCATGGAAAGTGCGCACTCTGCTGATGGCCTCACGCAGCGCATCGAGCACCGAGGCATCTACTCGCGCAGCGGTCCGGCGCAAGGTTTCCTCACTCACTCGGAGCTCTTCAGGTTGTAGGGGGCAGCCGTCAAATCGCACTGCGTAATCGATGAGCGCTGCATCTCCGCGCCTGCGCACCTCATGTATGATCGCCGCTACTTCGCTCATTAACTCCGCATCGAACGCGACATTTCGGCCGCGAATGCGCTCCAACATGGCAGCGAGTCGGTCTTTTTCTCTGCTTGAGATTAATTCAATCACGCGATAACGCTCCTTCGCACTATTTTGCGTCCAGGACCGCAGCGAGAGTTTCGATAGCTTTCGCTTTCAATTGATAGCTGGCCCGGTTGACTACCAAGCGTCCTGTTGATTCAGCGATGACTTCAATGATGCGAAGGCCGTTGTCGCGCAGCGTCCTGCCGGTTTCCACCAGGTCCACGATGCAATCTGCGAGACCCAGGACGGGCGCCAGTTCTACCGATCCTGAAAGCTCGATAACCTCTACGGGCTGGCCGCGCGCGCCAAAATGTCGGGCGGCAATGTGCGGATACTTCGTTGCCACTCGCAATATTCCGTGACCGTTGCCTGGCATCTCCACCAATGCGGCAACCACGATGCGACAGCGACCGATGCCAAGCGCGAGCGGCTGCAAGAGATCCGCTCCCGACTCCAGCAGCACGTCGCGACCAACTACCCCGCAGTCGGCAATACCATGCTCAACATAGACCGGCACGTCCATGGGCTTTACGAAGATGAAGCGAAAACACCCTGACTCGTCTTCTATTGCCAGGCGACGCGACGAGAGAGCCTCTCGCGCGTCGCACAGACCCACATTCGCGAGCAACTCAAGCAACTCTTTCTGCAGTCTTCCTTTGGCAATCGCGATCGTCAATTGAGTCACGGCATCACCTGGCTAAAGTTGATGGCAACGCGCTCGCCTTGGTTACGCCTCTCGATCGCTTCACGGAAGAGAGCAATTTCATCATTGTTCATAACGTTGTGTGCCTGTCTTTCCGGCTGCGCTGTGACCGTGCGCCCTTCATTGCGCGACAAGAGCAACCCAGCCAGCGCGTCCAGGTCCAGCATAAAGCCGACTGCCGGTTCAGCCTTGCCAAAGTTAGCTATCAGGTTGTCGTAACGTCCGCCGCTTCCCACTCCCGCCCCGGCACCTTCGACGTAGATCTTGAAGGTGAGTCCGGTGTAGTAATCGAGCCGCGATACATCGGCGAGATCGATCTCGAAGCGATCCGAAACATCAAGCGACTCGATGATTCCCCACAAACTCTCGAGACGATCAAGCGCAGCGCGAGATCGCGCGTTAGTGATAACTCGACGAGCCTGGTCGAGCGTTTCATGCTTGCCCGAAAGCCGAACGAGTTGCGAAAAAGCCCGGCATTCCTCCCGTGAGGCGCAGGAAGTGAGAAACTGCTCCAGGTCAGCTGAATTGCGCCCGTCTACAAGCTGTCGTAACTGGTCGCGTGAATCGGAATCAAACCCCAGACTCTCGGCGACGCCGTTAAAGACTTCCACGTCGTTGAGGGTGATCACGTAATCGCGATCAAGACTCAAGCGTTTTAGGGCCTCCGAAGCTATCGCTAATACTTCCATATCAGCCGCCGGGCTGTTCTGGCCCACGAGCTCACAGCCGATCTGCGCTGACTCTCTGCGCCATTCGGCGTGCGATAGCCCTTTTAGGCGGAAAACGGGGGCGGCGTAGCAGAGACGCAAAGGACGATTACGCTTAGCAAAAAGAGTTGCCACCGCGCGCGCGATTCCCGACGTGACGTCTGGCCTCATTGCGAGAAGACGCCCGTCCGCATCGGTAAACCTGAACGCGCGTTCAGCCTCAGCGGCCCCCATACCGCGTTCGAAGAGCGAATAATAGTCAATGGTTGGTGTGGTAATTTCTTCATACGACCAACCGTCAAAAACCGACATTGCCGCTTCTTCGATGGCCCGCCTTAGGCTCGCCTCCTGACCCCAGTAATACCGCAGGCCGCTCGGAATTTTGGAAAGTGGTTCCGTCATGGAATAAGCGATTCAGTAGATGTTCCCAAAAACAAGAACCCGCCGCCAGTGCGT
>JBGTLM010000317.1:0-14514 GCA_041744135.1 Pyrinomonadaceae bacterium | reverse complement strand
GTGATCAAATTGGACATCATCAACCGGGTAGCGGAGAAAACCGGTGTTCCAAAGATGAAGGCGGAACAGGCGGTTGATGCACTTTTCCACTCGATGAAGGAGGCGCTCACGCGAGGTGAGCGAATCGAGTTGCGCGGCTTTGGCGTGTTTGTGGTTAAGCCCCGTAAACGTGGCGTGGGACGAAATCCCAGGACGGGGGAAGAAGTGGCGATTCCTTCCGGCAAGACGATTCGATTCAAGCCTGGGAAAGAACTTCAGGCCCACGAGGATGACGAGATGACAGCCGATTCCGGGGAAAGAGATTCAGATTCCTAGAAAGAAAGACCGCACCAATTTAAGCTTTTAAGGCTAGAGACTGGAACAGAGGCATCCAGAATCTAGCCTTTAAGCTCTATCCAGCACCCAATGTCAGAATCGGCCCAACCATTCCATCACTTTGCGAAAGCTCGCCAAAGCGTTGCGCGTCCCACGGCCCGCGAGTGGATGCTACATGCGAGCCTCTTCTTGATCACCATCGTAACGACCACGGTCGCGGGACTAGTCATCGCAGGACCTGAGATCGATGTGCCGCCACCTCCTCTGTCGAGGCTGATCGATTATTTGTTATTCGTTCCGCAATACTATCTTCGCAGCGTTATCGCCTTGCTTGGTTTCGCTGTTCAGCATCCACATCTTCTGGCAGACGGGTTGGTCTTTTCGGCGGCGTTGCTTGCCATACTCACTGCTCATGAGATGGGTCACTACGTCGCATGCCGTCGTTATGGCGTCGTTGTCACTTTGCCTTTCTTCATTCCGGCCCCACCACTATTCCTGGCTGGAACTTTTGGCGCATTCATCAAGATCAAGTCACCGATTCCTTCCCGGCGTGCACTGTTTGACATCGGACTTGCAGGTCCCTTAGCGGGTTTTGTGGTGGCGGTACCGATCGCGCTGGTGGGTATCTTGAGCATGCAGCCTCCGGTAACGGGTGGTGGCTATGGAATCGTATTTAACGACCCGCTGCTATTTCGCTTGCTGGGCAGATTGGTGGGGACACCTCTCGATCCCTACGCTCCGATCAACCCCTATTACATGGCTGCATGGATCGGCTTACTGGTCACGAGCTTGAATCTGCTGCCAGTGGGACAACTCGATGGTGGGCACGGAACCTTTTCCATATTTGGCCAACGGGCTCACAGAGTTATCGGTCGAGTTACTTTCGCCGCAATCGCGATGCTGGCGGTGCTGGGTTTTGTCTGGTATGGCAGCCCGAGCGGATTTCTCTATACAGTGTTGTTGGCCATCATGCTGCGAGTGGGTCATCCGCAACCCGAAGAAATGGAGTCTTTGGGACCGGTTCGTACCTGGATCGCAGTACTCACTTTGATCGTTTTCGCACTCTGCTTTTGGCCGTTCCCAATCACCATCATTTAAAAAAGCAATTCGCCGTTTGGCGGTGTCGAATAGTCGCCTCCGACAATACTGATCCTCGCGGGTTTGTTGACTTGAAGTTAAGAAGTGGCTACAGCGGGCAGTAGGCCCTTGATCTCGCGCACCACGCGTGCCACCTCTTCCTGGTCGGCGAGAGCAATCATGAAAAACTTGTAACCCTGATGAAAGCAGATGACCCCGTTGGCAAAAAGCCAGACGCCGCCGAGAAATGGATTGCCGCCCAGTAGCCAACTGATTGGCGCCCCGGTTATCTGACCCGGCTGTAAGATTTGGGCAAACATCGCCGCACCTGCAGCGCAGCTGAAGGCACCAAGCAAAGGAGCGCCAACATACTTCGTCATATTGCGCTCAAACTCGACGCGCTTACGCTCGGCTTCGCTCAGTTTTCCCTGCGCGATTAGTTCTTCTTGTTTACGTAGGTGGCGGTCGAATTTTTCGCTAAGTTTTTTCAGGCCAAAAACAGGTAGCGCCGAATGTGTCAGCCAGTGGGGGTGCGAACCTAGCAAGACTGAATCGAGACCCGGGAAAGAAGCTCCCATCCTCACGCCGAGCACTAGTGAAAAGGAAACCATGGCGGCCTTGCCGGGATTCTCCTTGATCCAGTCGCGGGCTTTGATCAGTCCGACGGTGGCCGCGCTCGAAGCCCGTGTGAACTTCGCTCCCGTATCGTAAATCTGTGAAGCGCGATCGTAGTAGGTCTTCGCATCGTTAATAGCTTCGCTGGCCTTTGTACCAGCACCGCCGGCCACACCGCGGACAACCTTACCGGCGCGCTTTGCGCCGCGAAGCGCTTCTTCCGCTAAACGCTTCGCCGCGTCACCGACCTCATCTTCGTCTGTCAGGCGCTCCGCCTCAACACGCACTTTCTCGGCGCCGCTGGAAAGAGTTTCAGCGCCGCGTTTGGCAGCCTTCTCAGCGACCTGAGACCCCTCCTCAAGAAGATCGGAGATTGCATACTTCTCATCAAGCTCGCGTGCCTTGCGCCGCGCCGCTCGCTGCCATTCATCTAGCTTTTGTTTGTAATCAGCCATTACTTCATCGAAGAAAAACGGTTACAGGTGCCGGGCTTCGGTTGGTGTGGTTCCGAAATGGAGCGTTAAAAACTGAACTTGAGATCGCCAACATCAGATCCGAAACTGGCACCCGAAACCCGACACCTCCTATTGTACGCTCACTCCCTGTACGGAGTTCGATTCGGCTGCTGGCGCCTGAGCCACCCGGTCGCGTCCCTGTCGTTTGGCTTGATAGAGGGCAGCGTCCGCCGCAGCCAGGAGTCCTCGGGCGGTTTGGCCCGAGGAAGGGCATTCTGCAACGCCAAAACTCGCCGCGATTTGGCCGACCACGGGCATCTGAACCCCTTTAATCGCCAGTCGCAGCCGTTCGGCTACATCCATTGCGCCCCCCAGACTCGTTTCGGTAAGGAGAATCGCAAACTCCTCCCCGCCGATGCGGGCGGTGAGATCTATGCCCCGAGTTCCTTCTTGCAAGACCTTAGCGAGGCTCTTGAGCGCTTCATCACCCGCCTCGTGCCCATGACTATCGTTAACCTGTTTGAAATTATCAATGTCGAGCAGCAGGAGACAAAATGCGTGACCATACCTTAATGTGCGCGAAACCTCGCGTTCTAGTTGGCGTTCAAAGCGACGACGATTCGCCAGCCCAGTGAGATGGTCCGTAAAAGCCTCCTCTTCACAGGTGTCAAGGTGAGCCTTGAAATCAAGCAGAGTTCGGGCACGTGAGAGGAGCAGATCGAGATCCGTAGGATCCGTAATATAGCCCAGCGCGCCGACTTCAGAACCAAGCCGCTGGCCGTCAGATTTGAACCCAGCAGCAGTTTGAAGAATTATTGGAATGAACTTCGTCTGCGGATTCTCGCGAATCTTGCGGGCCAACTCGTAACCGTCCAAACGCGGCATCATTACATCGGAAATCACAAGGTCTGGTTCGAAGGACGCCAAGGCGGCAAGACCCTCCGCGCCGTCCGTAGCTGTGCGGACTTCGTACCCGACCATGGTCAAAGCCACTTCCAGGAGGCTCAGTTTGTCAGGGTCGTCATCGACCAGTAAAACGCGAGGTTTTCCTATCATGGGCCAACAAACTAGATATTTTCTTGCGCGACTGCGGGCTTCATGTTAAAGTGCGACGATTCAGCAATTGTCCGTTTCGCTTTTGCACACGACCTCGAGCAAAGTCCCCGAGGGTTTCCTTACATTTTCAGCACAGCTACCCAACGTTCGAATATATAGATTCCGTTGCGCTGTCTTTAGTAATTTACCAAGAACCTTAACTCATCTCCCAGGAGAGAAGGCAATAGAGTCATGCAACCTAAGCGTGCCATTGCTCTGTCGGCCGCAGATCCCGTCACCATTATACAGCAGTTAGATTTTGGTTCCACGCTCAGTGATCAACTAATCTCACAGCTCGCTGGCAACGCGGTTGTGCTTGCCCTCCGTCGCCGGCGTTTCGTTTACCGGGCTGGAGACCCTGCCGACTCGCTGTTTGCCATCGTCCACGGAACCATAAAGCTTTGCCGTATTGACCACGATACTAAGCGAGAAGCTGTGATTGACATACTTTCAGAGGGCTCCCTCTTCGGTGAATCGGCGCTCTATTCAACAGCGGGGCGTAGGGAAAACTCCGCGGTTGCCTATGCGAACTCGCGGCTTTTGAGAATTCCTTCGGGAGACTTTCAAAAGGGGATGGCTGAGGATGACCGACTTCATGATTACACTTTCCGCCTAATCGGTCAACGACTTGAACAGGCTGAACGGCGCCTCGCTGATTTTGCCCTTAATGCGATTCCCGCGCGCCTGGACAGGCTGCTCGCTGAGTTTTCCGACCGTTACGGAGTGCCGGAACGCGAAGGAGTCTTGATCGACATCCCGCTTCCTCACCGTGAGATTGCTTCCATTGTGGGGTCCACCCGCGAGAGTGTCACCATGCGCTTGAACGCGATGCGGCGAGAAGGCACGATCGAATTCGTCAACAGGCGAATCCTGGTGAAGCGACCTAAATCCCTTGAGCGCGAGATTACCCTCGCTAGCAAAGTAGCTAATTCCGCCTAGCACCAGCCCCATGAAATGCCCAACCTGCGGCAAACCCGCCGAGTGGAAAGACAACCCCTTTCGCCCCTTTTGTTCTGAACGCTGCAAGATGGTCGACCTGGGCCGTTGGGTGAACGAAGAATATCGCGTCCCGGGTAAACCAGTTCCAACAGAGTCAGTGGATGGTCCTTTCGCTCCCCAGGGTTCCACGGAAGACCATTGATCCTCAAGCCACAGGCTTTGAAGTATTCCGGCCGAAGTCTGTGCCGCTGATTCGGCTGAGTCGTGTAGAATACTTTTTCCTAATCCCTTAGAGCCAAGCATGTCTATATCGAATACCCGCGCTCGGAAAGCCGTCCTTTCGCTACTGATTGCTTGTGCAGTCTTCCTCGTCGCCTGCAGCCGACAAGAACCAAGCACGGCGAGCGAAGCCGCCCCTGGCTTGCCTGGCGCGCCAAACACCACCTACCCAATGCCACCTTTGAGAGCTGAAGGCGCCGGCGCCGAGATGGGTTGGACACTGGTTGACGGCCGGCGCGCGAAATTGACGGACTTTCGTGGCCAGGTCCTAGTTTTGGATTTCTTTGCCACCTGGTGCGCCCCTTGTCGCAAGAGCATCCCACACCTTAGCGATCTTCAGCGCCGTTCCAGCAACCACGGTGTGCAAGTCGTGGGACTTAACGTAGGCGGACCAGACGATCGCCTAAAGGTGGCGGCTTTCGCGGCCGAGTTCAATATTCCATATCCGCTCGGCTTTCCCGACAAGCCTCTGAGCGATCTCTTTCTCTCCGACGACGATAGCATTCCGCAAACTTTTGTATTCGATCGCGGTGGACAACTCGTAAAAAGATTCATAGGCTACGACGACTCCATGACTAAAGAGTTGGAGCATGTTCTACACTCCGTGCTCATGGTCGGTTCGAAGTGAGACACGCGTATGAGTTTTGAGTTCGAGTTCTGGCCGGTACTCGCGGCTGGGGTAGTGATACTCTGCTGGTTCGTGTTTGCCGGAATCTTTCTGTTCCGCAGAATTCCTAAGGCGGCGCCAGAACAGAAGCGAGATAACAAGTCGATTGTGGGGTTGATTCTTCAAGCCCTTTCATATGCGGTCGTCGTCTTATTCCACCGCGCTCCGTTTACGCCCTTCAATTCAGGAAGTAGTGCCGCGGCCGTTTCGGTTAGCCTGGCGGCTATTTTAGCTGCAGTTGTTTCAATTTCGATCATTAAAGCTGCCGTGAAGACTTTAGGTAAAGAATGGAGTATCACTGCGCGAGTTGTGAAAGGTCACAAGTTGGCGACGGAAGGTCCTTACCGTTTTGTGCGCCATCCTATCTACAGCGGCATGCTCGGAATGCTGCTGGCGACCGGGCTGGTAATTAGCCATTGGGTGGCTTCGATTGCCGCAATCGTGATCTATTTTATTGGGACTGTGATCCGCATAAGAAGCGAAGAGCGCCTCTTGCGGGAAGCGTTGGGTCCGGAGTTTGAGTCTTACGCGCGTACTGCGCCAGCATTAGTTCCCGGACTGTACTAGGAAGCAAGAGGCATTCAAGCATGAGACGAGCAAAAATTCTGGCGACTCTTGGACCGGCCTCGCGGGACCCGGCCGTGATTGAGGCTTTGATCGCCTCGGGTGCAAACGGTTTCCGCATTAATATGTCTCATGGCACGCATGAGGAGCAAGCGGAGGATATTCGGAGAGCGCGCGCTGCAGCGTTGAGGCTTCAACGGCCACTGTCCGTGCTTGTTGATCTTTCGGGACCAAAGATTCGTACTCGTCAACTCACGGATGGCGAACCCGTTACGCTCGAGACGGGAGCACTCTTCAGACTCACAACGCGGTCGGTTGTCGGCGACGCTACGCAAGTGGCAACAAACTATCCGGATCTTCCGAGGGTAGTTCAGCCGGGGGCCCGGCTTCTGCTCGACGATGGCGCCATAGAGCTGTTGGTTGAGGACACAACTGAGACTGATGTTATCTGCAGTGTAATTAATGGGGGCCGACTCGGTGAGCGTAAAGGCATTAACTTGCCTGGCATCTCTTTGCCGATCGCGTCATTAACAGAAAAGGACATTGAGGATCTCAACTGGGCAGTGGCGCAAGATGTCGATTACATCGCTCTGTCGTTCGTACGCCGGGCTGAGGATTGCGTTCAGGCCAAGAGCCTGATCAATAGGGCAGGCGGGCGCGCTCCTCTGGTAGCGAAAATCGAGAAGGCGGAGGCGATCGATCATCTGGACGACATCATTGCCGCCGCCGATGCGCTGATGGTCGCGCGAGGCGATCTCGGTGTAGAAACTAGTGTCGAACTCGTTCCGGTCTATCAGAAACGCATTATTGAAAAGTCAGTCCATGCCGGAAAGATGGTGATTACAGCGACTCAAATGCTGCAATCGATGATGACCAGCCCCCGGCCAACTCGCGCCGAGGCGTCTGATGTGGCTAATGCAGTCTGGGACGGTACCGACGCTCTCATGCTGTCTAACGAGACTGCCGCCGGTCAGTATCCAGTGCCAGCGGTCGAAACGATGTGTCGGATTATAGAATCGGCCGAGTCAGGGAAAAACCCTGAATCCAATAACGTGGCGAAGTGGGCCGGCAGGCAGTCTGGGAAGGTTAGCCGGGCTCTTTGTGAAGCTGCGGCATTTGCAGCGGAGGAGATGGGGACCAGGGTGACGGCAGTGTTGACAGAGTCGGGACTGATGGCCCGCAGGCTCTCCGCCCTGCGACCTGAGCAGCGAATCGTGGCACTGACAAGCTCTCGCAATGTTCAGAATGAGCTTTCTCTAATTTGGGGAGTAGAGGCATTGATATCCCCACCGGCAAAGTCAACCGAAGAAATGCTGAAGTCAGGCGAAAAGACCTTGCTTGACGCCGGTGCCGTTGAGCATGGCGAGATGATCGTCGTTATGGCCGGACGACTATCTGGCCTTGGACTTTCCAGCTCGGTTACTCTTTTCACTGTCGGGGCCAGCCTTTCAGCGAGCAGCACGTGATCTTCAAGTCTGATATTTCTGCCGGCCAGTTTTTTGAGTTAATTCGACCGGCGGTACTCGTACTCTCCGCGCTCGCATCTATCTGGGTGCTGACCAGTGCACGCCGCAATCGCTTTCTCAATTACGTTGCAATCGGATGGGCTCTCGGAACGTTCTTCTTTCCGCTAATCACACTTCCGCTCTACCTAATCGGGCGCTGCATTCGCCGCCGAAGCGAAGAGCGTCACGACGGAGCCAATGCGGGGAGAGAATTCGCTGCTTCGTCTGCGCACCGCCGGCGAGTAGCCATACCATTGACCTACGCGGCGGTCCTCCTTTCCCTGGTTGGCTTCTATCTGTACTGGGACCATCAGAGCGTTGATGGTCACCTGGCACGCGCGGCCCAGGCAAAGCTCAGTGGAAAACGAGGCGAAACAATTGACGAATACCGCGCAGCGTTAAAGCTTGAAGACAACCCTCATACGCGGAAGTTGCTGGCAATGGAGCTTGCCGATACTGGTGACTGGACCGGGGCCTTGGGCGAACTTCGAAAGGCAGAACAGGCCGGCGAGACCGACGACAGAATGTCTTTTTACATTGCGACTTTGCTTGATTTACTCGACTTGCCAAACCAGGCAGCACTCGACTACCAAAGGTTCCTCGCAAGCAGGGCGTGCAATCAACCGCTACCGGATGAGCGCTGCGCAGGGGCGAATTTACGAGTTCAAGCGGCGCACGCTGGAAGTCCGCCCAGGTGGAAGTTTGGCGGCTTGCTTAGACCTAGTTTGGAGTGAGGTCGTTCCGTAAGAAGTTAGCAAAATTACTCCACGCGTATCATCTCATCAACAGATTCTTTCTTTTCCCGCTCTGCAGCCATCTGTGCAGGTGTCTTCTGAGGATCCCGCCAGTTGTCGAGAATGCCAACCTGGTGAACGCATTGAAGGGTGCAGGTCGGCGCACACCATTTTTCAGTGTTGTACTCCCGGTCAAAATCTTCCATCGTGTACTCTTCGAGCGGAATACCGGGGTAACCTCGCTGCTGCGAGCACCAATGGACCAGACCTTCTTCGCAAATGTATAGATATCGTGCGCCGGCGCGGCAACGCCAGTTGTAAGGCTTGCCTTCGGCAACGCTGTCCTGAAACCAATTCAGCCGGGCGTGGTCTTTGTTGCCGACTTTCTTGACCTGCTGGAAAATGTCCTTTTCTTTGGGTGAAAGTGGCTTCAGAGTTCCATCGTTATCGTGAATTACGCCTACAGTGGTTGAGAATCCCAGCTCCACGGCGCGGCGCGCAACCGTGAGTGCGTCTTCCGGGTTCTTGATTCCGCCACCGATTACAGAATTGATATTGACGTGAAAGTCCGCATACTCAGACAGGTAGCCCAATTTCTTATCCAGTACCCGTAGGCTCTTCCGCGAAACCTCATCCGGGTCGACGTTGTCGATACTTATCTGGAGGTACTCAAGCCCGGCTTTGTTTAGCCTTTTGATTCGTTCCGGAGTGAAGTAGTAGCCATTCGAGATCAATCCCGCAATCATTCCTTGAAGGCGAATGTGATGCACAATCTCGTCGAGCTCCGGGTGCATCATGGGCTCGCCGCCCGAGATCGTGATGATCGAGGTGCCCAGCGACGCTAGCTTGTCGACGCGATGTTTGATTACTTCCACCGCTACAGGCGACGATGAGTGATCGTACTCATTACAATAACCGCAGGCGAGGTTGCACCGGCGCATGGGAATGAGGTGGGCGAGAACAGGATGACGGGTCGAGAGCAGGCCCCGGCTAATAAAGCTTGCCTCGCGCAGTTTAAGTTTAAGAAACTTGGTTCTTCTCATCTTGCGGCGTGCCTTAGTCGGCCACATTGGCCAGAACAGTGGGCTAGTGAACAGAAGTTGAAAGAATATATGCGACGAGTGCGGTGCCTGGCAAGCCGTCCCACAGTCTGATTTGAAACCAAAGAGTAAAGGGGCTCTAGTCTTAACGACAGAGCCCCTTAGGCGTTTCGTCCTCAGGCAACTACTCCTTAGCCCTTTACGATCCTGACATTAGAATCGAGCTTAATGCTAAACTCGTCACCTGAGAACTTCGCGTTCTTTTCCATACCCATCAAACGCATGGTTGTGGCGTCGTCGTTCTTTTCGACAATCTTTGTCTGCACCGGCATGCCTGAAGAATCAACCCAAATCTCAGCGTACTTAAAGCTCGAGGTATTCTTGGGGATCAGCTTGATGTGAATCGTGCTAATTCCACCCCAGAGCGTTTCCTCGCGCACGTCCTGGATCGGTTGGAACCGAGTCTCAAGCTGTTGCCTGGACATATACATCATTTCCAGGATTCCGCCAGCCTTATTCCGATTCGATTTCGAGTTGCCGACATACGCCATACTCAGACGCGGACGAAAAAGGGTGTACTTTCCATTATTGACCGCGAGAATCTCGTGCTGTGGGCTGCGCCACTCAATTCGCACAGCTGCTTCCCTGCCACTCGAGGGCATATACAGAACAGTTCCGTTGTACTTTTCGGCATCACGAAGTTGAGCGTTGTATTTCTCCATGCTAATTCCCGCACGAAGTGATTTCAGGCTTTGCCGATTGCGCTCCATTCGGTTAAGCACAGCGCTGACAAGGCCGGCACTCTGCCCGTATGCCCTTCCAGAGCGACCAGGGGTTGCGGCCACTGCCACAAGCAGAATCGTAAGAATCAGGGGAACAAATCTCTTCATAAGAACTCCTAAAAAGGTGACTCATCTTCGTGAGTCGCAAAAAACCCAGCGATTATAGGGGATGGCTACCGTATGTCAACCTGATAGCCCACAGTCTTGCCGTCCTTATCCAGGACCTTTCGTACCGCAACAATTTGGGCACCGGTTTGTCCGCTAAGGCTTCGAACTCGTTGCTGCAAATGCGACCTATCTAATTCATTATCAACAACTTCCGACCCAAGCAGCACGGTAGTTGTCGCCGGGCTTTGATGCCTGCGGACGGCATGCCGTTCGCCACCTTCAAACCAGCTTTTTGGCGTCAAAAAAATAAATACCAAGATCAGGACACATAAGATGTCCCACTGCCAAGTGTTCCTGGCATAGTTCCAAAGGAACATTTTCTTGATTGTGCTGAGCAAGAAGGCCTCTGATGCTTTCTGGTGTGGATCCAAGCAAGTATCACGCCTGGCAGGCAAAATGACCTTTACCAGTTTACCCTGCTACCAATTCCCTGTAAATGAGCAATTACATTTGGACACTCGGGGCAGGCTCTACAATATGACCGTCGCGCATTTGCACTATTCGTCGGCACATTGCTGCGGCTTCGGGATTGTGAGTGATCATCACGATCGTTTGGTTAAAGCGGTAATTCAGCTCCTGAAACATGTTGAGTACGAGGGCCGAATTCTCAGAGTCCAGGTTTCCGGTGGGTTCGTCAGCTAAAACGATAGCCGGCCGGGTTACGACTGCTCGCGCCAGGGCCACCCGCTGTTGCTCGCCGCCAGAAAGCTCGAGAGGCTTGTGATGCAGCTTGTCTTCAAGTCCCAGCAAGCGCAGGACTTCGCGGCGTCGTCCGGAATCATCCCCTCCGTTTCCGTGAATCCGTTCAGCGAGTCGCAAATTCCCTTCCGCGGTTAACGTTGGGAAGAGATTGAAACGTTGAAAGACAAACCCGATCTTTCTTCGCCGAATATCGGTGCGCTTGGCATCGGTGGCCGCAGTGAGGTCTTCACCGTCAACGATGATCTTGCCGCTCGTAGGAGTCAGCAGTCCTCCAAGCAAGTGCAGCATCGTGGATTTACCACATCCTGACGGACCCATAATGGCCACGAACTCACCTTCCTGGACATGGAAAGACACTCCCCGCAATGCGGGAACATCGACCTTGCCAACCCGATAGACCTTAACAAGGCTGTCAGCTTGTAGAATCGTTCGCATTAGGGATTAGTCAGAATCCGGGGGGCCACTCATTACTAGCCAAGGCTTGTCGGATCCGAGTGCGAGGGCAACATACCTCAAAGTGGAAAGCAGTGCTACGATTTAGTTGCCAGATGTTAATACAATCCGCTGCCTATATCTAGCATTCGGCGAGCCCTTACTGAGTGACTTTGGCTCTCTTGTCTTGCGGAGCGTCGAGGTCAACTTCGGGAAGTTGCCACCTGTTCTCAAGAACAAAAGCCTCCGGTCGAAACTCACGGTCAATGTCCATTGAGGCTGGAGCCTGATAAGTGATGATTAGTCTGTAGTGGTCATGCGGTCGGGTGATATCGATACGCGAGGGCAGCTTGCGCCCGTCCAGTCCGACGGCCTTGTCGTCCCAATAAGCGATGTCGGTGATTAACAGGCCCCGGTCGTCATATGTTTGCAGCCTGGCCAGGCGAATTCCTCCAACCCGATCAAACCAGAACCGGCGTAGCAAACGAGTCTCGTCCGTCGACGTTGGCGAGAATTCTTCCAGCAGGTAATAACCGCGCACTACGCGCGACCCCTTCTTCGCCCGCGGTCGAATGTCTGGTTCCTCTTGAAAAAACTCGCTCTGGGAATAGATTAAACCAGGTTGGGCAACGATGGCGCTAATCATGAAGGCCTCGGTCAGGTGTTGGGGACGAAGATTCGATAGCGCACTTACCGTTTCCTTCCCACTCATTGTCTTCTTTTTATTCTTGCCGGTTTCGCTGCTTCCTCCATTAAGCTCGAGCTTCTCGTAGATCGCATTGTTAGTGCCCTTCACGAAACGACGGTATTTCTCCTCCCCTTGTAGCACCGCAACCCGAAAGCTCTCCCCGTCTGAGGTCATTTGAGCAATGTCGGTCGCAATAAAGGGCACCTGAATTATCAGGTAAACCTTACCAGGGCGTTGAAGCGTAATCGTTCCATCGGCCTGCCGATATTTCTCGGCGATTCCTACATCTGCGAAAGACGTGTCCTCGAACTGAATATCAACCTTTCCGCGAATAGATTTCACGTCAGCCAGCCTGTTTACTTCAGCCGTCAATTGAGCTCTGTTGGCCTCCACTAGCGGAGTGAGCAAGGGTGGCACCTGCACCTGCTTGCGGGTGCCAAAAAGGCCGCAGCCGCTCATGGACAACCCGGTCAGGATTAGAAGAATGAGAAAAGGCCGTGAAAGCCGACGACGGGGACTAGAATATGAATTGACCATCAACTGGTTCTAAATAACTTTGTATTGTTTGCCGACAAGTCAGAATCAGGAGCTCAACCTAACAAAGACATTTTTCGTTGTCAACGCGGCCTTTTTGGTCCAGCAAAGCGATGACTGCAAGATTTTTATCACAGGCGGCGCAGTTATTTTTTTTGCCAACACGGTTAAAGTGTTCCGTCGGCCGCAGCGATGAACGAAACTAATCGAGCACTAGCGCCGGCTTGCTAAATCTGTGCCGCAGCTTGTTTATAGCATTGAGAATCTTAGGACGAGTGACGATCCAATGTTCGAGTCGCGGTCTGCCGGGGAAATCCAACAACATTACGCCTAACAATATGGTGAGAATGCCTTGTCCTGGCACTCCGGGAAGAGACAGCAAAATGCCAACCACGACCAGTACGACGCCAAATAGATTCTTTCCTATGATCGCCAGCCCGCGAATTATCGGCGGACGGTTGGCAAGAAATTTTCTCTTATGTGATCTCTTGAAATATGTAGCCGGCAATTTGACGAGAACTAATGAAACAATTGCGAGATTTACCCCGAACGTAGCTGCAAAAATAAGGAACCAGAGCAGCGTCCCCCGCAAAGTTAATGAACTAAAAAAGTCTGTAACCCACTCAAACATTTGTCTTCCTTAACTGTTAACTAAAAAGTGCCTCACTCTTGCGTAGTTCATGGTCATAAAGCTCACGATCCAGAGTCTGCACCTCTAGCTCAACTAACGACGCAGCGAAGGCGGTGGTTTCGCTCGTTTTCTTATCTCGCAGCCGAAATATGAAGTGGCTGTTTTCGGCATGTCGCGACGGGCGTCTCGGACAAGTGGTGAAGTAATGCCATTCGTAGCACTTTTCCGTATAGACGCACACGCCACGAGTTGCAGTGCATCAGCCAACGTCATCGCGGTCACGGCAACGTCAAAAGAGTGCGCGGCGACAGACTCAGTACCACTTGGCAATCCGCACAGCCCAGCCGGCCGCTTAGACGTTGTAGTTCAATCAGGTAGGAAGCATCTTTAGCGTTCGACTTGGGGCGAACGTTCAGGGGAACATCTTTCCAGGATTAAGGACGTTGTTTGGATCGAATGTTTGCTTGATTCGTTTCATCGTGTCTATGGTGGCGGGGTCCAGCGCCATGTCCAGGTATGGCGCTTTCACATAGCCGATACCATGCTCGCCGCT
Source organism: Pyrinomonadaceae bacterium (assembly GCA_041744135.1). Classification (GTDB taxonomy): domain Bacteria; phylum Acidobacteriota; class Blastocatellia; order Pyrinomonadales; family Pyrinomonadaceae; genus PSRF01. The sequence goes on along the minus strand of JBGTLM010000317.1, from coordinate 739 downwards.
GATTGTGCCCCCCAGTTCTATCGCCACGGCAAACGTTGCCTTCACCGCCTCGCGAGCACGGCGCACGGCCTCCCGATCGTCGCGGTCGCACATAAAATTGACGTGAATGTTCCCATCACCAGCATGACCAAAATTGACTACAAAAGTATTTAAGTGATGCCCTATTTCTTCCACACGCTCGATTAGGTCCGGCACACGCGAGCGAGGCACAACCACGTCTTCATTGAGCTTCAGGGTTCCGTATCTCTTAATGGCCGGTGAAAGTGCCCTACGCACGTCCCAAAGACGGTCCTCTTCAGCCCTTGTGTGCGCACGCACGAGATCAAAGGCGCCCCCGTGACGTAAGACCCGCTCTACTATGCTCAAAGTCCGTTCAGTCTCACCCATGGTGCCATCAACCGATACTAGCATCAGGGCAGTCGCTTCGGAGGAAAGACCAAACGCATACGCCGATTCGACGGCGTTAATGGAGTTGCGGTCCATAACTTCCAGAGCCACCGGGATTACCCGCTCGCGGCTGAATCCCGGAATGCAAGCGCAGGCGTCTCGCATTGTTGCGAAGGCTGCCCGGACTGTCCCGGTCGCTTCAGGAAGCGGGAGCAAACGAAGTATTGCTTCGGTGATGATTCCGAGCATTCCTTCCGAACCGCACATCAAACTAGTTAGGTCAAATCCGACCACGTTCTTGCTGGTGCGGCCACCTGTACGAATGATCTCCCCGCCGGCCATCACTACTTCC
>JBGTLM010000316.1:0-4664 GCA_041744135.1 Pyrinomonadaceae bacterium | reverse complement strand
AACTTTCCTGCATCGGCAGCCGCGCCGATGCAAGGTGGACCTTCGGTAAGCCAGCTCCTCGCCGCCACTGAGCCGGCTTCGTAAATCAAGAAAACACGGGAGGTTGTCCGAGCGGCAAGGCACTCCTGTGCTAAGGGAGCGAGTTGTCGATCATCGATGACGCGCGCGTTCGATCTGCGCCAGTTCACGCTAGACGATCTGCCCAAGCAGAGCGAAGGCGTCGAGTGCCACAAGGACGCCGGCGTGCTCGACGAAATCCCGGGCGCGTACAAGGACATCGACGCGGTGATGGCCGCGCAGACCGAGCTGGTCAAAATCGTGCACACGCTGAAGCAGATCATGTGCATCCAGGGCTAACTTGTGAATATTCGGTAGCGCAGTGGCAGAACGATCGGCGGCGCGCGCCGACCGTTCGCCCTAACGTGCCCCCGTGAACGCTCGCTACCGAGTCCTGTTTCAAACGTAAGAATCGGGCACGGCGCTGGAAATAAGTGCGATGCGGGCGACGATCACGATGGCGTCAATGAACCCGAGGAGGCATTGCCATGAGACATGTACAGGACGAACGGAAACCCGCCACGCGATTGCTGGACCTGCGCTTCAACTACATCCCGGCCGCAGCGACCGACATAGCGGCAACGTGGAAGCGCTTCGGCTTTGATCCGCACACCAACAAACAGCGGCGCGAGCAGCTTAGGAACAGCATTAGCGGTCCAGCGGTTGCATTAGTCGCATCGTAATTTCGATCCGCTCTCGCGGATCATCGAATTCTCTTGGCAGCTGCCGTCAGCGGTCCAGCCTCGTGAGTGCTGCCCGGTGCGCGCGCGGTCCGTCCCTTACGTCGGACGTGCGCATTCCGCGGCAAGGCGCTGAGTGAAGGCATCGTGGTTTGGCGTAGAGGTAGCGCACGCGTCTTGTCGAGAAAATGAGCACGCGAGGTGGGAGTTCGACTCTCAATCACGACCACTCCCTAGCTCAGTGGGTAGAGCAACGGTCTCACAAACCGTGAATCGCGGGTGTTCGACTCCCGCGGGATATCAAGATCAGTGTCTACGGTGGGCTGGATGGCGTGCTGAAGGATCTGGTGAAGATCCGCGCGTGAAGAAACCCGCTTCTCAGTGAGAAGCGGGTTCTTCTTGAAACAAACTTCTAATACGAAGCGGCTTGGCCAGTGACATGCAACCACGTGAATCACACATCCGCTGGCACCTAGTAGCGCCGCTCACTTCTTCTCTCCCGCTGCAACCACCACCTTGCGGTCTTTCCAGCCGGCGTCGTCGTGAGAAGCGCCAGCGTGCTCTGCATTGCTGAAGCTGCTCGCGTACTCGACGACTTCGGCCAAAAAGCTGAACCGGAAGACCACAAACGTGGCGACTACTACAAGAGCGTAAAAGAAGTCCCCTGTCCTACTACATCGATCCCAGTGCCTCATGACGATCTCCATTGGGTTAAGACTGCACAAATAAAAAGCCCGGAGGCGTTCATCGCGGTCCGGGCTTCCGTTGGGAGTGAAGTCCAATTACATCTCTGGATCTCCGCTCAAACCCATCGTCAGCACGGCCACATTGAGCAGCGCTCCCCTGACGCAGGACGCGACGATGCCGATTACTGACATCGAGCGACCAACGCCCAGCGCCGCGAAGTTCATTCGCGACGAAGTTGGTTGATTGCTGCCCAGGTTGAACATCTCAAGACCTCCACTAACCGGCTTATTGCCGGGGAACGAACTATAAGAAGCACAGGTGACACAGGTCAATGAAATTCGGGCGTGAATATTCGTAGTGTTGCTTGTTTGCAGCGCTAACATTCGTAGCAGGCGCGTATGGCGCGGCGATTTTTCTACCACCCTGCGCGCGTCGGCCCTCCCTCATTAAACAATGTGTCCAATTTCGCGTTGTGTGGCCAGCACGAGCCTCTACAACGTACGTATTTGAGCGAAAATGAGCGGAGGGGCGCGTGGGATAACGCTTGTTCAATTGGCGGTGACACCCCGCACTCACGCCACCTTGCTTTAAGGAGGAAAACAAAATGAAGAAATTGGCCTTGGTCTCTTTCGCATTTGCACTGTTGCTTTCGGGCTGTGCGCACTTTGTAAAGCCACCTGATCCAGTTCGACCTCAGGTTTTTGTCGTAGACGGCCGGTTAATCGTCGTCAACGCTGAGCCGCTGGTGTTCACACGACGGGGAGAGGTGACGATCACTTGGCACTTGCCAAAGGGTTACACGTTCGACGAGAGACAAGGCATCGTCATCGAAGGACGACTCGTTAGCCAAACAAAAGTGCCTAGGGAAGGGTTGATACAACAGATCTACGTGCTGGATCCGAAGCAGGATGAAATCGTCAGGTGCAGTCCGAGTAAGGACGGTTCGGAGTTCTCATGCGTGAACCGGAACACAAAGCCGGGACGGTATAAGTACACGATCCGGGTGCGGGACGGAACAAAGCTGCTGGAGCCGCTGGATCCATGGCTTGTGAACGAGTGAGACCGACGAAGGGTTAGCGGGCAGAGGCGGTGACCCACGCGCGTACTTCGGTTAGCGCTTCGTCGGTGGCCCTCGCGCGGCCCGCTGCTTCAGCAACGGCAAATGCATGCTCTCCCAGCGCGTTCCTCGCCCTGGCTATCAAGGGTGTCAGAAACGCCTCGTCGACTGGGTCGCGCCTTAGTCCGGTCCGCTCGGTGTTAGCCTCGGCTACACCAAAAAAGCGGACGGCCTGAATCCAGTCCTCGCGCGTAGCGGCTAGGCCGGCACATACCTCCACGGCGCTCTGCATAGCCGGCGCCGAGCCAATCTCGTCGGCGATCGTCAAGACCTCAGTTAGCAGTGGCAGGGCTTTTTCGCGAGTTCCTCGTCCGACCAAGACCATCGCAAGATTGAGCAGGGCGCCCGCAACGTATTCTCGGTCGCCCAGATTACGGGCCAGCGCAAGCACCTTTTCGTACAGCCGCTCCGCCGCATCCAGTTTGCCTTCCATACGGTGAACTTGTGCCAGTCCGTTGATGGCGGCGGCGAGTTGCCGCGTGTTTCCGCGCTCTTGCGCCAGAGCGACTGCCTCCTCCGAAAGTGCTCGCGCACGGGCCAGATCTCCCTCACCTACGCATGCCATGCCCAGCGGTTGCAGCACTGCCGCAATACGCGCCTTGTCCCCAACCTCGCGGGCGATTGCCAAACTTTCCTCGAGATACTTCTGCGCCTCGGCGTAGCGGCCCATAAAGCAACACAGTTGGCCTGCATCAAACAGGCCTCGGCTGCGGAGGTTGTCTCGTTCCTGCGCGCCGGGCCGAGCAAGTGCTTCGATAGTCACCTGGTGCCCCAGCATCAAAAGGCCGCGATTGATCCAATACGGTCGCAAAGCAAAGACCATCCTCAAGCCGAGTCGCGCACCGTCTTCCGCGCTATCGCCCCATGTGTGCGCGGCGAGGACATTCTCACGTTCAAAATCGAGCTTAGAAAGCCATGCGCCCTGCTGAGCAGGCGCCAATTCCGGCCGCGCTTTCTCCGCCAGCAACACATAGAAATCGAGATGCCTGCCGCGCACGGCACCCTCAGCCCTGCCGTCCTTTAACTTTTCCTGTGCATAGTGTCTTACTGTATCCAGCATCCGGTAACGCTCTTTCCCAACTTCCATAATCACCAGCGATTTCTCGACCAGGTGAGCTAACAGGTCGAATACATCGACCCTGGGGAGATCGTTCTCGTCGGCGCATACCGCTTCGGCCGCCTCAGGTGTCCATCCGCCTGCAAAGACCGAAAGCCGATCGAACAAAGTTCGCTCCGCATCTGAGAGCAGGTCATAGCTCCAATCGATTAGCGCTCGCAATGTGCGTTGTCGCGGCAAGACAGTTTGATCGCGGGTGACTAGCAGACGGAAGCGGTCGTTCAGGCGCGTGGAGATGGCCTCCACCGAAAGAGCACGTACGCGCGCAGCGGCGAGTTCAAGCGCCAGCGGGATGCCATCCAATCGATGGCAAATGTCCGCCACCGCAGCGGCGTTCTGTTCGGTCAATCCAAAGCCTCGGTGCGACGCGGCGGCGCGATCGATAAACAGTCGCACTGCTTCGTGACGCGCTAGCGAGTCGATGTCGATCTTCTTGGTCGGATCGGGCACCGAAAGCGTCGGCACGTGATATGCCGTCTCCCCGGCGACCTGCAAGTAATCGCGGCTCGATGTCAGAACTTTCACTCGGGGGCCCGCTTGCAACAGTCGCTTGGCAAGAGCGGCGCAGCCATGCACTACTTGCTCGCAGTTGTCCAGAATGACCAGCACCTGCAGATCGCGCACATATTTGGTCAATGCTTCGATCACCGGATGCCCAGCTTCTTCCTTGACGCCGAGCACGGAAGCCACTGCCTGCGGAACCGAGCTTGGATCTGTCAGCGCAGCGAGCTCAACGAACCACACGCCATCGGGAAAGTCGTCCAAGACCTCGGCGGCCAGTTGCATCGACAGGCGTGACTTGCCGATGCCACCCATTCCGAGCAGTGTTACCAGCCTGTTCGACGCAAGCATTTCTCTGATCTCAGCAAGCTCGCGTTCGCGGCCGATGAACGAGTTCAGCTGTTGCGTGAGGTTGTTCGGAGTGCCCTCGAGAGAACGCAACGCGGGGAAATCGGCGCGCAGGCGCGGGTCCAGCAGTTGAAAGATGTGCTCCGGAGTCGACAGG
>JBGTLM010000315.1:0-10324 GCA_041744135.1 Pyrinomonadaceae bacterium | reverse complement strand
ACCAAGACCGAGCTGTTTGATTCGACGAAGTCTCTGGAACTCAGGTGCGTCGATCAACCGCATCATCAACTCGCCTTCGTCCGTGTCGGTGCGAAGACGAATAATGTTATGAACTGGATCGCGATAGATGCGTTCTGACATCGTGAGCTTTTAATACTCTCAAAATCGCTCCGAGGCAACAAACGCTCTCAACACCCGGCGCTCTCATGACTTCATTTAATATGATTGAGCAGTCTGTCTTTCAAGATGAGGATTGACGTTTCCTTATCCTCCGGCGCGACTTGCCTCCGATGTGGGCCATGAATTCATTTCATTATGTAGAAGACGCTTTGAATGAAGCCAGCAAGGCTTTTAGCGCCAAGCCCCCACGCTACGATGAGGCCGAGCAGGCATATCTCAGGGCCGTCAAGGTTCGGCCAAAAGAAGCGCGAGCATATTTGGGCCTGGGTTTTATCTACGCCGCTCAGAATCAGGTTGATTAGACCTTTACCGCTTTTAAGACGGCAATCGATCTGAAACCCACATTTGCAGAAGCGCACTTCAATTTGGGAATGGTCCTTTTTGCTGTCGGCAAGAAAGATGAAGCCATTAAGGAATATGAAACCCTTCGAAACCTGGACAAGGAGTTAGCGAAGAAGCTCAAAGCGGTCATAGATAAGTAGACGGATAGCTCTTGCGTACATCGCGACTCACCGCAGCGTCTTGACGATGGTTATTTTCCTCGGACCGACCACCGCACATTTGAACTCACGGCAGACTAACTGGGACGGACCTTAATCAGGACTGAATCGCATTACATGGACCTCGAGAGCGACGCTTTCAATCTTCATTTTTTTGAATTCTATTGCAGATGTTGGATAAACATCCAGAAAATCTCCGTTCCTCGCTAGATCCGAATTTCCGGATAAACACCACTTAATTCAGTGGTTAATGAGTTCCGCCGCGAGATTCAGCTGCGGAACCGCGACAAGGAATGACTCTTGCTGGGAACCGCAGCGAGGGCTATTTGGATAATTTGTTCCCCCGGACTAAATCACTCCCCACGAAGAGTTCTGATTAACAAAAACAGGAGATTTGCTATGCCAAGTTCTCGTAAAATCGCACAGGTCCTGAGCGTAGTCGTAGTAGCGCTCGTCTGTGCATTGTCAGCGCATGCTCAAGTTACTACTGGAAGCGTGCGCGGCGTTGTCACTGACCCAAATGGCGCGGTGGTACCTAGCGCTAAGGTGTCCATCACCAAGAAATCGAACAACAACACGATTACCGCCCAGGCGTCGGGTGCGGGCACGTTCGAATTCAACAACTTATTAAGCGGCAACGACTACACGGTTACAGTCGAAGCTGCAAATTTCAAGACCCTGACGCTCACTGACGTCAGTGTGACCCTTAACCAGGTCACTGACCTGCCGGCACAACTGACGCTGGGCGGCGTTGGTGAGACAGTTACTGTCACATCGGCTGGCACTGAACTTGTCGACACGACCACCACTACGCTCTCGAAGAGTTTCAGCGAGAGACAAGTTGTCGAGTTGGCGCAGACCAACGTCGGCGGCGCCTTCGGCGGCGGCGTCAACAATCTCGCATTGATCGCTGCGAACGTTTCCAGTTCGGGCGGCGTTGGCGTGGGTTCGGGCGGCTCGGTTGGCGGGCAGCGTCCACGTAATAACAATTTCATGATCGACGGCGTGGACAACAATGACAAGTCTGTCACTGGTCCAAGTGTTTATGTTTCGCCGGAAGTGGTCCAGGAGTTTTCCCTCCTGCAGAATCAGTTCTCAGCGGAATTCGGCCGCTCTAATGGCGGTCAGTTCATCACAGTAACAAAGTCTGGTACTAACGACTGGCATGGCACCGTGTACGGCGGCTTCCGCAACCGCTACTTGAACGCGCTCGACAGCCGGGAGATCGAGGACGGCAAAGTGCGCGAGAAAAACGTTCCGGGCAAGCAATTCATGCCACGAGAAGACTTCTTCCGCGGCGGAGTGAACATCGGCGGCCCGTTGCACTTGCCTCGCTTCGGCGAGGGTGGCCCATCAATCTACAACGGCAAGGATAGGCTCTTCTTCTTTACATCGTACGAGCGGCTGCAAGCGGGCTTCGCAACCGTACCGGCGGGCGTCACAGCTCTGACAGCCGCCAGTCTAGCTACGGTACAATCATTACCCGGAGTCTCTGCAACGAATCTCGGTGTCTACCAGAGCTTTGTGCCCATCGCGGCGGCGCCCAATGCAGGAAGCATCTTCGTCTGCAACGTACGTCCTGACCTCAACGGTGTTTGCCCGGGCGCAGTGCTAACGATCCCCGTTGGCACGGTTGACCTGCCACCTCAACCGCAGTTCAACAAGCAAAACAATTTCGTTCTCAATATTGACTTGACACAGAGTTCGAAGACTCAGCACCGGGCGCGGTACAACCACACAAACAATGTCGGCGTCGGGCTGGCCGGACTGCCGATCTTCAACGAGCCGGTACCTAATTTCCAGCGCCTGTTCTCGTACACGTTGTTGCACTCGTTCACCTCGAACCTGTCGAATGAGACGCGCCTCGCGTATCGACGCACGGACGCTTCTTTCCCGGTCACTACTAGCTTCCGCTTCCCGGGCTTAACTGACACCACCTTCCCAAACATCAATCTGAGCGACCTCGGCGTCAACATTGGTCCGAACGGAAACTTCCCCCAGACGGGCATTGAAAACAACTACCAGGTCGTTAACAACCTAACCTGGCTTAAGGGCGACCACTCGTTCAAGTTTGGCGGCGACTTCCGCCAGATTATCTCGCCGCAAACGTTTACACAGAGGGCTCGTGGTGACTACGACTACTCGGAGTCGCAGTACTACTTCTACGATTTAAGGCCAGATTTCACGGCCCAGCGTAGTGTCGGCGATGTGGTCTACTACGGTACGCAGAAGCTCTTGTACGCCTTCGTGCAGGACGACTGGCGCATTCGCCCGAATCTGACTGTCAACCTTGGTGTCAACTATTCCTACCAGGAACCGCCGAAAGGCACTCAGCTTCAGGCACTCAACTCGATCGCATCTGTGCCCGGTCTGTTCGACTTCCACGCGCCGATTGCGCAGAAGAAGAACTTTGGACCCAAGGTAGGTTTTGCCTGGTCTCCTGACTACAACTCAGGGCTGCTTGGGTCAGTCTTGGGGAGCGGGGGAAAGAGTTCTATCCGGGCCGGCTTCTCGATGGCCTACGACTACATCTTTGACAACCTTTACATCCTTTCGCTACCGCCGCAAGCGCAGCAGACAATCGACGCCACGGTTGGTGGCGGAAATCCTAGTAATCCCTTTCTCTATACGCCGAACTTCCTGACAAGCGGCGGCATTCCCAACGTTCTGCTCCCGACTGGCAATAATGCGGCGGGCGCGCGTGCCGCAACTACTGCGTTCATCGCCGATCAGGAGGTGCCGTACTCACTCACCTGGACGGGAAGCTTCCAGCGCCAGTTCGGAACGAACTGGGTGTTTGAGACCCGTTACCTGGGCACGCGCGGTATTCACCTGCTCACGCAAAACCGTGTTAACCGGCGAGCGCGAGTTTCGCCCGAAGATGGCCGTGCCGGACTGCCTACCTTCATGGCACGACCGAGTCAAACACAGCTTGATGCGCTCTCATTGACTCTGACCGATGTCAATGGGCGTTCGAACTTCCTGCCGAATTGGTCAGCAGCAGGGTTCACCAACCCCGCCAGCGTAATTGGCTTCCTATCAAACGGAAACTCAACCTACCACGGCGCCTCGGCTCAAGTGAGTCGACGGTTCGCTGAAGGGTTCCAGTTGACTGGCGCGTACACGTGGAGCCATCTGATTGACGACACGACTGCCGAGGTTTTCTCCACCGTGCTTAGTCCGAGACGTGTAGAGGACTTCCAGAACTTGCGGCGCGATCGCGCCGACTCGGCTCTGGATCGGCGCCACCGCTTCGTGACGTCGTTCATATACGAGCTTCCGTGGTTAAGGAATCACAGCAACGGCTTCGTGCGCACGGTGCTCGGAGGATTCAACTTCTCCGGAACATACACTGCCGAGTCCGGCCAGAAAGCGACGGTTCTTTCCGGTATCGACTCAAACGGAAATGGCGATGCCGCTGCCGACCGCACCATTCGCAACCCGAATGGCGTTCGTGGAACGGGCAGCACCGTTACGGCTCTTACCAATACCGCGGGTGGGATTGTTGGCTACCTGGCCGACAACCCGAACGCGGAATACATTCGGGCAGGCGCGGGCGCCGCATCTAACTCGGCCCGCAACACACTTCAACTTCCCGGGATCAACAACCTGGACTTTTCGATATCCAAAGGCTTCAAATGGGGAGAATCGCGTAAGATTTCGCTTCGAGCCGATCTCTTCAACGCCTTCAACCACGCGCAGTACATTCCGGGTTCGCCCAACGACGTTCAGCCGGTTGCCACAACCGCAGTTGGGCAGGTGAATACAATCACGGCTGCGAACCTTCTCACCACGTTCAACAACGCAGATCGTGTTTTCAGCAGCAATCCGCGAGTGATTCAGTTGGGTCTGAAGTTCACCTTCTAAACACTTACTTCGTTTCGTGGTTGCCACGAAACTTCACCAGGGTGGCGGTTCATTCCGCCACCTTTTTTCTTTCTGCTGGCGTACTGACTAGTAACAAACGCAAGTTTCTTGCTTCAGAGTCCCGTTGGGACCCAACGTTTATAGATCGGTAGTAGCAAAGAAATTTCAAAGCTCCATAGGAACGAAATATATCTATAAACACTCCATCCCTACGGCATTGGGGGACCGTGTCAACAAGTCTTACTCGTCGGAGCTAATGCTTCATTAATCTAAAAACGTACGTTCGCCGTTTCGACTTTTATCTGACAGTAAATCTGTTCTAGAATTCAAGGAGCTAACGCTAGCATTCCTTTCCTGAGTCCAAAGTAGAGTAAATGTTGGAGGTGACTATGTGGTTAAGACCCTTCCCAAAAACAACAAGCTTCGGTAAGCGCGGAGGCTTACAGTTGTTGACTCTGACACTCATCGTAATTTCCGCTTGCATGGCAACGACTAACGCTCAGCGACCTGGCGCGAATGTGGCGCGCGACATCGTTCGCGGAATAAGTCAGAAAGAAATGGACCAGCTTCTTTTCCTCAAACCCATCCTGGCTCCAAAGGATGATCCGGCCAGGCGAGTTGTTCTGAAGCAGATCAGCGAAGACTTTAAAGACCTGCAAGGGTTGAACAATAAAATGATGACTGAAGCCTGGTCACGTCCAGAACTTGATTACCGTTACATTTCAGACATGGTTTCTAAAATAAGAGGTAAGGCCGCTCGTCTGAAATTTAATTTAGCGCTGCCGGAAACTGAAGATGACAAGGCGAAGCAGTCGGATGACAGTTTCACGGACGCAGAAAAATTTAGAGGGGCGCTGTTGCAGCTTGATCGACACATCATGAGTTTTGCGACAAACCCACTCTTTCAGAAGCCAGAAGTGATCGAGGTTGATCTTGCAAATATCGCCAGCAAGGACTTGGCGGTGGTTTTGCACCTGAGCGGGAAGCTTAAAAGAATCGCAGTAAAACTCGGCAAGCCTGCCAACACCTCACCGTAGCCATTTCTACCGCCGGAGGTTTGATCCACGTAAGCCACGGCTTAGTTAAGCTTACAACAAGTGAGAGTAGCGAGCCGACCCGGTCGCTACCGCTCCGCGGTTCTGTAGGCAGTGGTCGCGTGAGGTGCGCGTGATGCGTAATCTAGAGTAGATGCCCTAGCTTTTCTTTCTTGGTACGCAGATAACCGGCAGCCTTTTCGGTCGGTGCTACATGAATGGAAACCCTTTCCACGATGTTCAATCCTGCCGCTTCGAGGGCGCGCAATTTGAGTGGGTTATTTGAGATGACACGAACCTGACAAAGACCCAGGTCAAACAAGATTTCAGCACACTGCCGGTACTCACGCAGATCGACGGCCAGACCTAGCTGCTCATTGGCTTCAACTGTATCAGCGCCTTCGTCCTGAAGGGCGTACGCTCGGATTTTATTGAGGATGCCGATGCCCCGTCCTTCTTGTTGTTGGTACACTACCGCCCCCCGGCCTTCGTCCTGGATCATTTGCATTGTCCGGTGGAGTTGCGCGCCGCAGTCGCATTTTGTGGAGCTGAAGACATCACCGGTCAAACACTGAGAGTGGATGCGTACCAGCGTGGGAACCTCGCGACGCATTTCCCCCTTCAGGAGAACCACAAATTCCTCATCGCTTATGAGGGAGCGATAGCCGGCGATTCTAAACTCGCCCCATTCGGTAGGTAAATTAGCCACGGCCACTCGCTCTACCGTGAGACTGGCAGTCAGCTCTGAACACGTAGCTGGGGAAGGCTCCATCAATGCGATCTCACATCCTGATGCCATTGCCTTGCAAGGAGTCGACCTGCGTCACGGGATTCTCATTAGGATTTGGCCGTACCGCAATTATAGGAGCAAGCGCAGTCGGCGACAAGCAGTACCTCACCGGTTTCCAGCCCTGGCGCTGTTCGGCACCAGAGCTTATAGACATTCAGCTTTTTTGGTCTGTCTCCCCACGCTGAATAAATTTCCAGTTGGGAAGGGCGGTTTACCCCGCGTGACTGTCCTGAAAGGCAGGCCGGGTTACCACCCTCCTGACCTAAGACACCTGGACGTGAGTGATCCATTCTAACTTGAGGGAAGGATTCCAATCGGAAAAATGAAGACCCTTAAGGGTTAGTACGAATTTCATAATGAGTTGCTACCGCCCCTCCTGCACGTTAAGATGCGTGCCGAGCCTAAGACTTGGATTGAGCATTGCAGGCACGAGGTCGGGGTGGCTCGCGAATTTGCTGTTCGACTAATGACGAGTAACGATAACGACGATAGACCCGTTGGGACCGGCCCGCTTCCCGACGCCGCCAGAGCGCTTCATGGGGAGCGTCGCCCGGCGCTGGTGTCCCTGCGAGGCGAATTATTGGCAGTATCCATCCCGCTCGAGCGCGACGAGGTAACTCTCGGTCGCGCTCTGGAAGCAGATGTTCGAATCAACGACTCTCGCGCGTCTCGCCTTCACGCTCGCATCGAGACCGAGAGAAATCCCCTGAATGGGGAATTGCGCTTCAAGATCACTGACCTGGGTTCTACCAACGGGACGTTGGTCAACGGACAGTTGCTTACCGAAATGAGGCTAAACGAAGGTGACAAGATTGCCATCGGAGATCATCTGTTCCGGTTCGACATGCTTGACGATATCGATCGTGAGTTTCAACAGCAGATTCATCGCCTGCTCGCGCACGACGAACTCACAGGACTTCTGACCAGCAAGTCATTCTTCTCTGAACTGCGGCGCGAAGCCGGACGAGCCGAGGCTGAATCGCTTCCCTTTTGTGTCTTGATGATGGATCTAGATCATTTCAAAGCTGTGAACGACACTTACGGGCACCTGGTCGGCAGCCAGACGCTCGAGGCGATTGGCGCCGTCATTAAGCGGGGCCTTCGAGCGGGTGATGTCGCCGCCCGTTTTGGAGGTGAGGAGTTTGCGGCGTTCCTCCTGGACGCTGACTACGCCCAGGGACTCGTTGCGGCCGAGCGCGTCCGCTCAGCCGTTCAGGAGCACGACTTCCCTGCTGTTCGTCAGGACTCCGCTGGAGATCAAACTCACCACATCACAATCAGCGTTGGGATCGCCGCATTTCCTGATGACGCAAGAGATCCTATACACCTAATCGAACTGGCCGATGCGGCCCTGTATCGCGCCAAGCGGAGCGGCAGGAACCGCATTTGCGCTTATCGCCACTCGATTGCAGCGACCGAAGGCCCCTTGCCTCCGAGACGCAAATAAGAACCCCACGACCCTCCTCCGTGCAATCTGGAGTCCGCTTTCGTCATATTTATGAAACGGCGTTGGCTTTCCAGCGTGTAAAGCCTACCGCGGAAGGTGCACTCGAAGGTATGTGCGGTTGCACCATTTTAGGAGGGGCGTGTATGCTCTCTTATAGTTGCGCTGACGACCAGCCCCGAAAGATAGTTCACCCTGATGTCCACGAAACTCAACCTTGCTGGCAAACCCTTTAACAATCGTGCGTTGCCGTGGATTGTGACGATTCTGGTCGTGTGCGTTTCGCTGGTGGCCTTTGTCATTATTATACGTGCGACAGCTCAGGCGAATGCACAATCTAGAGCTGTCCAGAGCGACATCAATAACCTGAACCAGCAGGCACAATCGTTTCAGAAGCAAGCCGAAGACGTGCGAATCGCGCTGACGGCTGAGCAACTTAAAACCCTGCGGGCCGCGCACGAACTAGTCGATCGCAAGCGCTTTTCATGGTCGCGTCTATTAGCGGACCTGGAATCTGCCTTTCCGGGAAGCGTAAGAGTCACTCGAATCAGTGTTCGAGATGTTGCCACCCGAGGTGACCAGACCCTCGCAGAACTGGATCTCACCGTAGTAAGCAAAACACCTTCTACGATAACTGAAATGATAGCAGATATGGATCGGGCAGGTATTCTTCAGGCTGAGTTGCGTTCTCAGAACTTGCAAAAAGGAAGAGGAGAGAGCGGCACTGAATATGAGCTATCTGTGCTCTACCGTCCGCGCGCTGGTTCTGCATCTTCCGATGATAAAGCTGCTGCTCTCGCTTTAGCTGAGACTTCGGCCAGCCCCTCAGAAAAGAGGTCCAGATGAGCGAGGAATTAGCCGGAAGTCCACCCCCAACTCGACGCCACGATATCAGGACTAAACTTCAGCGCATCCGGAAGTCGCGCAGAAGTGGTGTCTTTGGCCTGGCTGAGATTATCGCACTCGGTGGGAGCGTGGTAATCCTCCTTACAATTCTGCTCAGCTACGTCTATCTCTTGATACCCGCGCGATCCCATCTCCAAGGACGGCAGTTAGAACGCTCGCGCCTACAGAACCAGTTGCGTAACTCGAACGACTTGATGCGTGAGGGTCAGGATACTCAGTCTACCGTCAACAAGATTACTGAGAGCCTGGCCAATTTCGAGGACCATAGCCTGCCGAACCGTAACCAGGGTCGGATGAGTCTATACGACGAACTTAACCAATTGATCCGCAAGAATGGGCTGCGTAACACTTCAGGGCCGTCGTATACCCCGCTCGAATCTCTTGATTCGAAGAGAACCGCTACCGAGTCGAAGTCGGCGAACGCGAAGTGGCAGAGTGTTTACCCGGGGATTGGCGTCGGTCTAACTGTTGAGGGATCTTACCAGAACCTGCGCAACTTCATTCGCAGCCTCGAGGCCAGCAAGCAATTCATCATTGTTAACGCAATTGAACTGGAACGAGCGACTGAATCAAATACTCCTGAGAGCGCTTCAGGCAGCGGGGCCCGCGGTTCGCTGGTGAGTCTACGTCTGGACATGGCGACTTACTTTCAGCGTGCCAACGCTGAGAATGGAGCTATCGTGCAGTAGGAATTGATTATGCAGATTAGTGACATCAATAATCCGGGTGAGCGCAAGAAGTTGCTGTTGGCACTGGCGCTCGGATTGGTGGCGATTCTTTTTCTCTGGTGGACCTTCTTTGGCTTTGGGGGAAGCTCGAAGCCTACAGTCAATCGGAACACTCAGAATCGTAACCTGACTCCCGGAAACCTACCGGCGGTGAATTCCGCACCCATCCAAACGCGCGATGTGCTCAAAATTCCACCGCTCGAACAGCTACGGCCGGTATCGTACGTGGTGACACCACCCTCCGGAGCAGAAGCCAGACGAAACCTATTTGTCTATTACGAAAAACCACCGGTGGTGGCCACGACCTCGGTGGCCACGCCGAAGCCGACTCCCCCGCCTCCCGTGCTACTGGCTGCCGTTTCACCCGCAAGTGTCTTCGCCATGACCGACGATTTTACAGTTGAAGTCACAGGTGACAGGTTTACACCGCAGGTGCGCATAACGGTTGACGGACGCGAACTGCCGACGCGATTCGTAGGCCCGCAGCAATTGTCTGCGACTGTGCCGGCGGCAATGATTGCTAACGCCGGCGCCCGCCAGGTGATAGTAAAGTCTCCCGATGGCAAGCTCTATTCAAACTCAACTATGTTGAATGTGAGTCCTCCGCCGACTCCGAATTACACCTATATCGGAATTATTGGCGACAAGCGCAGGGTGCGAGACACGGCGATCCTTCAGGACAAAAATAGCAGAGAGATCCTTAACGTGCAGCGGGGTGACGTTCTGGGTGGAAGGTTCCGCTTAACCAGCATTTCGGACAACGAGCTCGTTCTCGTTGATACGACTCTGAAGATCAAACACACCATGGCAATGACCGCCGATCAGAGCAGAGGATCGGGTCCGCAGTCCCGTCCGACTCCGAAAGTTGATAGTGA
>JBGTLM010000314.1:0-32082 GCA_041744135.1 Pyrinomonadaceae bacterium | reverse complement strand
ACGATTAATGACGAGGGGGTCGCCGGGTTAAGTTTTTCGGGGACGAATAAATAGTAAGCACGCTTCTTCCCCTTTGAAGTCATCAACTCCTTCGAGATCTCTTGTGACAAAACAGGGGATGCGAGAAGAGCGATTAAGAGTGTGGGGAGAAGCAGGGCACAGAATCTCAAGAATCACCTCCTAAGGTTTTATTCATAACGGCATTTTTCGGAATATAGGTCTTCGCCGATTTGCCAATTCAATCATGCGATTGCCTTGAATGACAACCGTCATATCAGGCTTAGGCTGTACGCCTGTCATATCAATCAGAGTCACATTATTGAACACCACCGAGGATGGGTTCTCTGTTGCCAGCCGCGAGCCTAACCCTGGAATCTGACTTCGAATGAGCGAATCACCGGGCGACAACTGCAAGCGGCGGCAAGTTGTCGATGAAGAGCATCCTGGGATTTTCGCCGAGCAGGGACAAGGTCGGCAATCTTCACTGTTTCTATTGATCCGAGATCCTTCACTCTTGTCGTTTCAGTGTATGCTGTCCGCGTAGAGGCGAAGTTTAAGAAAAAGTCCGTCGGAAAAGCCAGTGCGTTTGTGGATCTGTTCGCAACGAAGGAAACGAGGAACAAGTGCACGGAGTAGCAAAAATGTCAGCCGGAGAAGATTTCACAATAGGTGTTGAGGAAGAATATCAGATTATCCATCCCGACACGCGCGAGTTGCGCTCGCGCGGGAAGCGTATTCTGTCGAAGGCGCGTGAAGCGGTCGGCGACCAGGTGACGCCGGAGTTATACCTCTCGCAGATTGAGATCGGAACGCCCATCTGCCGCTCGCTAACGGACGTGCGCGCCGAACTCACACGCCTGCGACGCGAAGTAATCAGCGCCGCCGAGCAGGAGGGGAGCCGGATCGCCGCGGCGGGCACACACCCGTTCTCCCATTGGGACGATCAAACGCTGACGCCGAAAGACCGCTACCTCGACATCGCGGCCGACTACAGACAACTCGCGCGCGAACAACTGATCTTCGGCTGTCACGTCCACGTCGGCATCAACGACCGCGAGACGGCCATTCAGGTGATGAACCGGTCGCGCCTGTGGCTGGCACCGTTGCTTGCCCTCGCAGCGAACTCACCTTTCTGGCTCGGAGTGGACACCGGCTACGCGAGTTTTCGCACAGCAATGTGGCGGCGCTGGCCGATGACCGGTACGCCGCAGGTCTTCGCTTCTCGCGCCGATTACGACCAACTCGTCGCAGACCTCGTCGCCACGAAAAGCATCTCGGACGCGACGAAGATTTACTGGGACGTGCGACCGTCGGCGCGTTTCGAGACAGTGGAGTTCCGCGTCACGGATGTGTGCCTGACGGTGGGCGAGGCGGTGATGATCGCTGGTCTCTCCCGAGCGCTGGCGCGAACATGCGCTGCGGAAGCGTTGCGCGGTGATGAATTCCGAGACGTTCGCCCCGAAATCCTCCGCGCCGCCAAGTGGAGGGCGGCGCGCTTCGGGCTGGAAGAGGAACTGATTGACGTGCGGGCGGGCCGCGCCATCCCGGCAGGCGAGTTAGTGGAAGAGTTTCTGGCTTATCTACGACCTTCACTTGAAGAATACGACGAGTGGGATGAAGTCGCGGCACAGATCCACGAGGTCTTAGATCGAGGCACTGGGGCTGCACGTCAGCGCGAAGAGTACACACGCGACGGGCGCTTCGAAGACGTGGTGGACTTTATCGTCGCGGAGACCATAAAGGGGACTGCGTAAAGATCGCAGCGGCTGAGGGTGATTATCCGACTCCGGCTCTTTAAGGCAGCGCCGTTGACCTACGCAGGCAAGCGGTCAAGCCGTCCCATCCAGCAGCTTCAGTCATTACTTCGGCGGAACCGCGGAAGGTGCCTTCTTTTCCATAAGTGGATCGGCGTGACGATGAAGGAGTTTCCAGGCGCTTCCTTCCCTTCTAAAGATCTGTGTAACCCGCAAAGCTCGCTGAGTCGGGCTCTGCTGACCGCCCAAACGGACTTCTTCTTGTCGCTCAATCGCCACGGTAAAACCCAAATCTCCACTAACTAAAGTTCCAAGGTATTCGACCCTCATCCTGGCTCCGCTGTCTTTGTATTGGGACGACGCCCAATCGTAACGCGGGCCCACCTGGTTCCAGCCCTTATCATAGCCACCAAAGGCGCCCAGTATCGTGGCGTCGTCGCGTTGCGAGGCATTCTGCTTCCAGAGCGTCGGATCACCATTGATGAAACGAGACTGGGCCTCTTCCCACTGCGGCAAGAACGCTTGCAGGCTTGAGTCGCCAACGGTGGTCGGGCGAACTTCTGTTTGTGCGCAGGCGGATATCGTACCCACAAGAAGCGCGACCAAAAGTATTTTTTTCATGCGCGATCTCCTTAAAATAAACTTGTGAGATCCTCAACTCGGTTTCCCCTGATCATTTTAGAGCCCCTACTGCGAAACGATCTACGCCCGGAGCGGTTGCATGGCGTTATGCCGCGCTGCCCGTTAATTACTGAAGCGTTAGTATTACTACTTCCGGCGGCACGCGAAATCTTACCGGCAAGATACTGGTACCGACTCCACCTCCCACAAACAGATGACGCCCGTCTTCAACTATATGACCCATCGCATACCGCTGCCCATACTTCGAAGGCACCACCAAACGCCCTGCGAGGGGCAGATTTACTTGCCCGCCATGCGTGTGCCCGGCAAGCGTGAGACTCACACGCTGCGGGACATCGGGGAAGATGTCCGGGTTGTGAGTGATTAAGAGCACGGGGTCATTGTTTTCGACTTGATGTAAGCCTCCCTCAATGTCAGGTTTCCTGGTCCACAAATCAGCGATCCCCACCACCCAAAAGGATTTTCCCTTATACTGAACGAGGTGGGCATTATTCTCCAAGACCGCGATGCCCGCACCTCTTAGAGCTCTCTTTATCCGAGGCCCGTCGTACAACCAGTCGTGGTTCCCCAGAACTGCAATCACGCCGAGTGGTGCTTTCAAGTGTTTCAATACTTCTGCAATTGGTTCTGGCTCAATAAAGTGGCCGCCAACAACTTCTTGAATGACTAAATCACCGAGAATCACCACGAGGTCGGGATGCTCATTGTTTGTGCGGGTCACTACTTGATCAAGTTTCTCGATTCCCGTGTGTGGAGAGCCGATATGTAAATCCGTGAGGATGGCGACCTTGAGGCCACGGTGTTCGGGCCGCCACTGAGGTATTTGCACAGTGAAGGTGTGTGTGGTGAGCCAAGCGGGTTCGATCCAGAAGGCCCAAAGGCCAAGTGCCAGAAAGACAAGGGAAGAGACAAGGAGCGCATTCCTAAGCCTGCGTGATCGTGGCATATCTCAGGATATAACCAATTACATAATTAGCAGCAACAGCCCACCGTCACCGGCGCCCTGAAGCCTTTAAGAACATAGGACTTCGTCATTGTGCCTCCGAGTCAATGTGTTGATCGGCGCGCTCTCTGCTTTGATCTTTACCCTAACCACTGTAGCACTTCTTCCTCGCCCGAAATGCGAGTGCCGCCGACGATGTGAATAAAGTATTCTTCGAGGGAAACCGGTCGCCTCAGGTCCCCATCCCCCTCGACCGGGATTCCTTTCTTCAGCTCATCAAGAGAACCCGCCGCGAGCAGCTTGCCTTGAGAGATGATTGCGATATCGCTACACAGCCGCTCAACGATCTCCAGCACATGAGACGTGAGAAATACAGTCAGTCCGCGTTCTGTAAGCCGCGAGAGCAGATCCTTCAACGTGCGGGAGGCGATCGCATCCACGCCTTCAAAGGGCTCATCAAGGAACAGGATTTCCGGGCGATGGATCAAAGAGCACGCGAGTGACAGCTTCTTCTTCATGCCATGGGAGTATTCGACAATCAGTTTTTTTGGCTCCGATTCCAATTCCATGAGTTTGAGCAGTTCCGGGGCCCGCTCGGCAATCTCACTTTTTTGCAAACCGTACATCCGGCCCGTGAAGGCAAGCATCTCGGCCCCTGTCAGTCGCTCGAAGAGGTTGAGATCTTCCGGCACCACACCGATTCTTCTTTTTACTTCGAGCGCTTCCGATTCCAGGTCGCTGCCCAGGACACGAATCTTTCCCCCTGTGGGACCCAGCAAACCGGTCAGCATTTTTATAGTTGTAGACTTGCCAGCACCGTTGGGACCAAGAAAACCAAAAAAACTACCCCGCCGCACATGCAAGTTGAGGCGATCGACGGCGGTGAAGTCGCCAAACCGCCGCACCAGATCGAAAGTCTCCACCGCCGGCGTTGTGTTCTGAGACTTGAATTCCGTCATTGGTACGGTTTTACGTGGTTAAGCTGTGAGGCGTCAAGCGACGCTAAACTCTGGCCGGGCAGTTTGATCAGAACTCAACTAGCGCCGCGGCAGAGGGTAGCCTGGCAAGCGTCTTTGCACGCTGCCCCTGGATCAAGTCCTACAAACACAACTTCGCCCTGAAGGGGCGCAGCTAGCATCGCCAAACATGGCGTCGCAGTCGAGCGCGCTACCTGGGTGCGCAATTCTTTACGCCCTTTCAGCTCGTCTTATTGACTTAATCCAGGGGCGGCGCGCCAGGCGCTTGCCCCTGGCTACCTTCTGCCGCGCCTCCGGCGCTAATTGAGTGCGTGGCTAGCGCGCTCCCGGTTCTGTAATATTGAGTCAACCCTGGAAGCCTTTCCGCAAGACGCATAGAGGTTTAGCTTCTAGCCTCTTAACAGTGGTTGCGCATCATCGGCGCGAACGTAGGGAGGGAGTGTGCGGTGGGTGCTCATTAGGAAAGCATTCGAACTGGGACGAAGCGCATTCCCGTGGGTTGCTGCAAGCCGAGTAAGGCGAGCGAAGGGAGACCAACCATAATAGTAGCCATCACGCAAACTAACGAGGATATCGGCCGTGTGTCTTACGCGCTGGGTGTGCAGTGACGTGTAGAGATTAGCCAGCGGATCGGGGTAAATGTGATTCGCAGTATTTTCGAGCCAATCCTTGTCAGAAGCAAAACCTGCCTCATCCAGCTTCCCTGCTTGATTCAACATTTCGAGAATGGGCTGAAGCCCCAAAGGATCGCCGTCGGAGGTCAGGTAGCGATAGCTGGTCTCGCCCCTTGTCTGTTTTAGCTCCACCCGAGCGACGCCTTTCGCTCCGGTAACCGCGATGGCATCTTTACCGTCTTTGTAAATCGAAAAATCCACACCTTCCAACTCGACGAGAGAATTCGCGACGTCCGCTATCCTTTCTTCATCACTACAATAAATTGCCGCGTAGCCGCAAAGCCCAAATGCGGGAATCGCGAGGGCGTCGCGGGATCTTTCAGAGAAGCTGTTGCTGAGCGCAAAGCCTCGGCTTCGTAAGTGTGTTTGAAGATGGATGCGATGGTTCTCGCGCAGATTCATCCCGTGATCTGAAAAAAGTACTATCTCAGTTTCCCGCCCGCAAGTGGTTTGAATCTCTCGCAGGATTTTGTCGAGCGATTCGAGGGCTACCGCCAAACGCTCCGGGCCGCGAATGTGGAGCAAGCCATCTGTGCCCTTGAGAAAGGCAAAATAGTCGCGCGTTTGCGGCGCCGCACCAAAGCGCTCGCGAAAGCGCTGCATGTCCGTGCGCCAAACTCTCTCTGGCGCTACATAAACGAGAAACTCAAAAGCGAGCGGTTCCTGATAATCGAGCTCGTCCATGTACGACGAAGGAATTTTATCAGGCGTGCGCCAGCCGATGTACTTGCTAATGCCGCCGCGCAGCTCATGAGCGGTCTTGTCGAAATAAAGACTCTCATAACCAAGCGGCGGAGTGGCCCCAAGCATGGACGAGAGTGCAATGTTGGTCATTGTGGGGAAAGGAGACAGGAGCCGCGAAGGCGCACCAAAACCTTCAAAGAGACCACGCCGCCTGGCAGTCTCAATTACTTCATGTGGCACACCATCAAGGCACAGGAGCAACCGGCGCGGCCGCGTCTGTCCGGAGCCTTCTTTACCATTACTTCGCATAGGTTTATTGGCCTGAGATTGCTTGTTCGAATATTAGGCGCGTAATTAAGACTGCTGTCAGCCTGCTTACTGCCTGCTGCCTACTGCCTACTGCCTACTGCCGACTCACCATTTTGTTTCGCGGTTTCCATCTTAAAGGGTTCTCGAAGACCCTTCTTCGCTCCATCGTGCGCGTCAAAAATGTCGGGACGCGTCAACACTTGCCGATATTGGGCCAACGCGTCGTCGCGCTTACCGGCCAAATCAAACGACCGCGCCGCATAGAGGTGAGACATGGTCACTAATGCCGGTTCCGCACGTTCCACTTTGGTGGCTGCCAGAAACTCGCGCGCTGCTCGGCCGCCCTGTCCAGCCGTGAGCAGGACTTCACCATACTTGAAGTGCACCAGATCCAGAGCGTGCGAAACTGTGTCACGCAAAGATCGATCGCTCAACAAATCCTCGAAAGTGCTGAACGCCTCTTGTTCAGCCTTGGCCGCACCCGCTGCATTATTTGCCTTCCGTTCCACCGCCGCCTGAGCGACAAGAGCATCAGCCGCCTCTAATCTGTACAAATAATTGCGCGGATACTTTGACCTCAGTTCGCGCGCAAGGGCTAAGACATCCTGATAGCGCTTCTCGCGCGTGTAGAGCAGAATCAACACCGACTTGGCATCATCGCGCGACCAGCGTCCTTCCTTCGCCACCCGCTCGAGGGCTGCGAGGCCACGCTTCTTCGATCCTCGTGCGCCGGCGACTCCAGCCAGCAGCCGCACCGGCAAGGGCAGAGATCCCAGCACGTAGTCATAGAGTCCGATCGTCAACTCAGCATCTACGTAGGTGGGGTCAAGCTTTAGGACTTCGCGATGACGGTCGACTGCTTCGGAGCCGTCTCTGAGCGCTGCGAAATGCCGCCGCTCGACAGCTTCTTCGAAAGATGCCTTTAACCCGGCAATCGCCGCCAGAAAGTTAAGCGCTTCGATATCGCGAGGATCTTTCTTCAGCCGCGCGTCTGCCAGTCTCTTCGACTCGCGCGTTAAATTGCGAAACTCCGCCACGATTTTCGGATCAACTTTGTCATCGCCTTTGGTGTAGAACGACTCTGAACTGTAGAGTGACGCCTGCAGACGACGAGACTCATAAAGCGTCTTGGCCCAAAGGCGGGCTGCCAACAACTGCGGGCCGGCGGGATGATCTGGATAGAGCCGGGTGATCTCGGTGAAATCTCTTCGCGATTTCTCGTAGTCAAGATTGTAGAGTGCTTCCAGGCCCGTCCGCCGGAGATCTTCCAGGCGCGACGATTCAGTTTCACCCCCCGTGGAATCTTTGGCTTGTCCAAACGCAAGGGTTGAATTCAGCAGGATGGTTGTTAAAACAAACAAGAGCAGATATTTCACGAAACGTATTCCTCCAAAACAATTCTAGGTGACTTAATGGTTCAGGCTCCAGTCCTCAACACTTACGCAGACGAAAGGCGGTTTCACGGAAAGACGCACAGAAAAGCCTCTTGCAAAACCGGTACATCGCCGCGATATCTCATATCTTTGCGCCTTTGCCCCTTTGCGCCTTTGCGTGAACAACCTTTGTGAGCTTCGACTCCTTCTCAAGAAAAGCTCTCCAGGTACTTCACACCCCCGCCAGTATTAAACAGGACCACCCGTTCTTCGGGTTTCACTTGTCCTTCCTCGATCATCTTCCTTAGCGCAGGCAAACAGGCGGCGCCTTCGGGAGCACAAAACAAGCCCTCTGCGGCGCCAATCTCTTGAGTTGCGGCGATCAACTCCTCATCAGTAACGGCGATAGCCGTTCCCCCTGACTCACGCAGGGCATCGAGTATTAAAAAATCGCCAATTGCCCGCGGCACGCGTAGACCTGACGCTACCGTCGCAGCGTTGGGGAATTCCTCCGCAAAACGTTTTCCTTCCTCAAACGCGCGCACAATCGGCGCGCAACCAGAGGCTTGGACAGTGACCATCCGGGGACGCTCTGGTCCAATCCACCCCATCTTTTCCATCTCGTCGAACGCTTTCCACATTCCAATCAGTCCCGTGCCCCCTCCAGTCGGATAAACGATTACGTCAGGAAGGGTCCAATCAAACTGTTCAGCGATTTCGTAACCCAACGTCTTTTTTCCTTCGATGCGATAAGGTTCCTTGAGGGTCGAAACATCAAACCAACCTTCAGCCTCTTTTCGCCTGCCCACTTCCGCTCCACAGTCAGTAATCAAGCCGTCCATCAAGGTCACATGCGCGCCCGTTTGTTCGCATTCGACAACGTTCGCGCGGGGCGTGTCCCTGGGCATAAAGATGAAGCACTCCAATCCGGCGCGTGCCGAGTAAGCTGCCAGGGCCCCGGCCGCGTTACCCGCTGAAGGCACCGCCAGTTTCCGAGCTCCAAGTTCTTTGGCCATCGACACAGCGGCGGACATGCCGCGGGCTTTGAAACTCTGAGTAGGATTCTGCGACTCATCTTTGATGTACAGGTTGCGCAGACCCAGTTTCTGTGCCAGACGCTCGGTGCGAAGTAAGGGCGTCCAGCCTTCGCCGAGCGTCACGATGTTTTCGTCGCTCTCGACCGGCAAGACCTCACGATACCGCCACATATCGGCTCTACGCCCGATGAGAGATTCTTTTGTCAAAGTGCGACCTGCCCGTCGCAGATCGTAACGGACCAACAGCGGCTTACCGCATTCGAGGCAAAGGTTGTGCAAGCGTTGTGCCTCGTGCTTAAGCCCGCAGGCGGCGCAATCAAGCTGCGTAATGTTCACTGATTAAGGGCCTTTCTCGCGAACTTAGATAGTTTTGGCTGATAAACCCGCCTGATCGCTCTCGGTTATCTCATGCCAGATGGAGTAATTACCCGACACCTCTGCTCTTTGAGCATATAAACCAAGGGAAGCTTGAACTAACGCTGCCCCTCGAAGCAAATATGTGAATGGTAACGCACTTTGGCACCCGGTCGGAATCAGCGCCTCGACGCGGTAGTGCCCGAATTCAGTTTTTTTCAACTGCAGATCCGTGAGGTAGCGCGGAAATCAAAAACGATCCACTAACTACCACGAAATATCACTAACAATTTTCGTTTTCGTTCGTGTCGTTTCGTGGATCGATTGTTTTCCACCAAACCAACTGTCGAATCAGGACACCACCGTGCGACTCCCTACTCGGATTGCTTTTTCCAGCTATTTACTATTCATGATTTACGATTTACTATGCGGCTGTCCTCGTCACCGACTGGCTCACGCCTCGCGCCTGCTTTCTCACGCATCGAGTGAGTTTGTCATTAATAACCGCTAATCGCTTCGCGCCGCTTCTTCTAGTAATTTCCAGGGGCTGCGAAATTCATAGACCATGAAATGGTGTTGTTTGGCACTGTACCGAGCTGCTTCAATCCAGATATAGCGCGAGAAACAAGGAGGCGTGATGAAAGTAGAGTTCCCGCTTTTAATTGAGGACCAATTGACCACCCAGATGAAAGGAATCGAGCCGGTTGAGTATCTAAGAGAACATCGCGAGGACTTTTTTCTCCCCGGCCCCATAACCAAGCGCCTTGCTATTCTCAACTTTGACTCCGAAACTGGTGAGCTGTCGCCCGGCGTGCCTTTTCAGCGTCCCGCGAAGGGAGAAGACGTCGCGCGTTATGCCATTAAGAATCTGAACGACCTAAACTCGCTTGATTTCAATCAGGTGAGTGTCTTCGCTACCATCCTCAAGACCATGTACATGTTTGAGGAAGCGGACACGCTGGGGCGTCCTCTAACCTGGGCCTTTAACGGGCCGCAGTTACTTGTTATCCCCCGTGCGGGGGAGTGGGCAAACGCTTTCTACGAACGAGAAACTCACAGCCTTCAGTTTTTCCACTTCCTACCCGAAACCAATCCAGACAAGCCCGTTTTTACCAGCCTCTCGCACGATATCGTTTGTCATGAGACCGGACACGCCATCCTGGATGGCATCTCCCCAGATCTCTACAATTGCATTTCTCCCCAGGCCTTAGCTCTGCACGAGGCAATCGCAGATTTGACCGCTTTGGCGATGGCTCTGCGAAGCGATAGCCTTCGCCGAGCTGTGCTCCAACAAACCGGCGGCGATCTTAAAGGGAGAACTGCTTTCAGCCGCGTGGCTGAGGAATTCGGACGTGCTCGCGATCCGAAGTCTGAATCTCTTCGTTCGCTATTTAATGAGAGGACCCTCGATCCCAAGAACGAGAGTAAAGATGCATTTGGAAAGCCTAATCGTGTGGCCCGCTATGAACCTCATGATCTCAGCGAAGTATTGTCAGGAGCTTTTTATAGTGTTCTGGTGAAGATCTTCGAAAGCAATAAACAGAAGAAGGATCCATCCGGCAAACCACGGTTTGATTTGGATACCGCGATATGGGCAGCCGCGGAAAGATTCAAACGAATGATTTTCCGGGCGCTGGACTACTTGCCGCCTGGCGAAGTTTCATTCGCAGATTATGGCCGCGCGATTATTGCCTCTGACCAGGCTTCTCATCCTGACGAAAAACAGCAACGACAATGGATCTGCGAAGAGTTCGTCAAGAGGCACATGGTTTCCAGCGAGGATGCCCTGAAAGTGGAAACGAATTTCGCAGCGCGGGAATTAGCCAACATTGATTTGCAAACGCTCGCCGATAGTGACTGGGCAGCCTATGAATTTGCAAACAACAATCGCAAGTTCCTCGGCATCCCGGAAGGAATACATTTCCGCGTCCGGCCACGACTAGATGCCAATAAGAGGTATGTCCGCGGGGCGGAACAGCAGGACTACATTCGGGAGCTGATTTTCAAAGTCTCCTGGGATTACAAGGAACCCAATCATCCGGGTCAGTTCTTTCCCAAAGAGCGTCAGATCACTGTCGGTACTACCCTCGCAATTGACTGGCAGACGAAGAGGGTCAGGGCGATTGTCACGTCTGACTTTAGCGAACGTCCGTCCGGCAGCAAGAAACAGCGAAAACTCGACCGCCAACAACAAAAAGCTGACCGTGACTTAATGCTGGAGCGTTTGATCGACGACGGAGTGTTGTTGTTGGCCGATCAGGCTGGTGGACCAGATGGCAAACAACTCGCTTCAGCTGTTACCGCCGAGACGATGGATAACTTAATGCGCATTCGTGGCGCCGCACGAATGCTTCATATCATCGGAGGAGGCAACAATGGATAAACTGCGCGTGCGTGCTTACAACGTTCGTTTTGGAGATGCCATCCTCGTCTCTGTTCCTGACAAGACTTCAGCCGGCGTCGCTAAGAAACGGCATATCCTGATTGACGTAGGAAACGCGCTGGGAGGCAAAAACCAGGGCGGCCTTGATACTGTTTTTGCGCCGGTCATCAACAACATTCTCAAAGAACTCGATGGGGCGCCACTTGACCTTTATATAATGACCCACGAACACATGGACCACGTTCAGGGCTTGTTGTATGCCTCAACGAAACGGCAGCAGCAACTGAATAAGATATTGAAGGATGAACTCAAGGTTAGATACTCGTGGCTTACCGCTTCGGCCCATCCCAAGTACTACGACAACTTTCCGGAGGCTGAAAAAGAGAAGAAGAAAGAGAAGAAAACGTTCGAGGATATCGGCCGTTACCTGCAGGCTTCGGAGAGGCTTGCTGCTGCCGGCCAGGAGAATGCCTGGTTCCGTGCTCTGATGCATAATAACGATTCAAAAACCACTGGTGACTATGTAGATTACCTTCGCAAGCTGGCGCCCAATGACAAGACCTTTTACGTGCATCGTGAAACGGACGTGAAGGGTAAGCATCCATTCCGAGAAGCGAAGCTAAGTATTCTGGCGCCGGAAGAAGACACGTCCATTTACTACGGGCACTTCAAACCGATGGCCCTGAACGTCACGCCCGGGAACGATTCGGCGACGCCACCTTCATTGTCCGCACCAATCCCGCCTCCCGGCGTTGATGCAGGGGCGTTTTATCAATTGGTCGAGGCGCGCCAACGTGGGTACGTAGAAAATCTCCTGGCGATTGATAAGGCAAACAATAACACCAGCGTGGTCTTCTGTCTGGAATGGAGGGGATGGAAACTTCTTTTCGCTGGAGACGCGGAGGTGCGTAGCTGGAAAGAGATGAACAAGCGCGAGCTACTCGAGCCTGTGCATTTCCTGAAAATTAGTCACCACGGAAGCCACAACGGAACGCCTGCCGTCGAGTTGTTGGAAAAAATCATGCCCGAGCACCCACCCGATAACCGGAAAAGATGGGCACTCGTTTCTACCTGCCAGGAGACCTATGGAGGCGTTCCCCATAGCGACACAATTGAATTGCTGGAGACTAGATGTGAGGTGAAATCGACGGAGCCTTTAGAGAACGGGGAATTTCTTGACATTAACTTCAAAGGGTAAACGCCTGAACCAACTTCCGCGTGTACTCTGGCGCGTCGTCACTGACTGGCTCCAGTCCTTCGCGCCTACGTTCCTGTTCAGTTTCGCCATAAGCCGCGGCTACGCGATCGTCGCGCCCTGCGCTTCTGGTTAAGTTTCGCTGGTTGAGTTTCGCTATAAGCCTCAGCAATGCGATCGTCGCGCCTACATTCAGGTTAAGTCATAATGCAGTTACGCGATCGTCGCTACGGCTTCGCCGCCCCGATGTGAGGATGCGGCCTCCAAGGCTGTGTCCAAACTCATTTAGAGGATGATCAGCGGCATTAGTGAACTTCGACTGACGCCCGCTCAATACAGAACCGCGAGGGGTAGCGACCGGAATAAGCTCAACGTGCCTCTTGACCATGGCTACACTTCCGGAAGTCAAAACTAGTTGAGTGTCGGATCCGGTCGCTACCGCTCTCGGTTCCGTATTGAGCGGTGACGTTGCTTGCACTTATCGTTCTGATTCTTATCCGGCTCAGTTTTCACACAGCCTCTTCCGCCCTTCCGTCAAACTCCTTGTTAATGAATAGGGCTTCGCCCAGGGTTGTTTGTTGTCAAGCATCCTTACACCCTTGGGGCACAGCCCCAAAATTCGAAAGGACAGCTTACGGCGGGGCATAGCCTCCGCCTCGCATCGGCATAGCCGTAGTGAGGACTGCTTTCTGTCTACTGCCGTCTGCCTACGGTCTCCTGCCTACTGCCGTCTGCCTACAGTCCTGCTTTCCGCTGACTGCTGCCCGCTTTTTGGTCTTTTCTATTCACCATTCACGATTTACCATTCACTGGTTACTATTTACCTTTTCCGCAGCCTCTCTCTCTCTACTTTTGGAGTTGGATAAATAATGACCACACATGAAATAGACCGGCGCGGGTTTCTCCGAGGCGCAGTCGCAACCAGCGCTCTCCTGATGGCCGCGCGCTCATTGCCTGGGCCCGCATTTGCGGCTGCACTCGATGCCGAAAGGCATTTTGCACCAGTCAGAGTTGCTCGCAACCGTGTGATTCGCACTCTGGTTGGACTAAGGCCCTATCGTTCTGAAGGTGTTGTGATTGAAGCGGAGCGGTTGGGGCACAAACTTCTGGTTCACAACTACGGCCACGGCGGTGCGGGCGTAACTCTGTCGTGGGGAACGTCGTCGCTGGCTATGGATCGCGCGCGCGATTTCGTTCAAACCCGCCGTACCCGAGGTACAAACCGTCGCTTCGCCGTGCTTGGATGTGGCGTCATCGGACTATCGACCGCGCGACTGCTGCAACAGCGTTTTCAGGATGGGTCGGGCACTGTAACCATTTATGCGAAGGACCTGCCGCCGTATACAACGTCAAATATCTCAGGAGCGTTGTGGTATCCGACGTCCTCGTTTGACCCACAGCAAGTAGGCGCGAACTTTTCAGATCAGTTTCGACTGGCCTGTCAAATTTCCAATCGAGCCTTCCAGGAGCTGGTTGGCCCAGAGTACGGCGTGCGTTGGACCGACACTTTAGAGCTTATTCGCAACGAGGCATCTCTTGAGCGCGAACTATTTGGCGGCGCGCAGCTGTATCCTCAAACCGAGGTTCATCGGGATCCAAGACGCTATTTCGGATTCCCATACACCCGCCAGTTCAACACCATGATGATCGAGCCGCACGTGTACCTCCGAGCCCTCCTGCGCGACTTCTATAATGCGGGAGGGAAAATCGTCGTTAAGGAATTCAGGAGTCGCCAGAAGATCGCACAGCTGCCGGAACCGGTAATCTTCAATTGCACGGGTCTGGGCTCAAGAATGCTTTTTGATGATCAGAAGCTGATTCCCGTGCGCGGTCAACTGGAAGTCCTCTTACCGCAGCATGAAGTTGATTACTGCTACATCTCGGGATCGGGATACATGTTTCCGAGACGAGATGGCATTGTCCTGGGCGGTACGTTCGACCATGACGATTGGTCGTTGCTGCCCAATCCGCAACAGACAACTGCGATTCTCGAGAGTCATGCGGAGATAATGAAACAGGTGGGTGATCAGTGATGTTGGTGAGTAAGGGGCAATGCAATCAGTCCGCTTGGCGGACGACTGAAGGTAGCCCAGCACCTGAGATGCTTTTAGCTCTCAACCTTGAAAGGGCCATTCAAGGTGAGGAAATTTGCAGGTTGGACAGTCGTCGGCGTGTTGAGTAGTGGCGGACTGGAGCGAGGATGAACTCACTGCTTTGCCTTTTAGCGTCGATTCATTTAACTTTGCCTTTCTGAATTTATGCCGATACGTTTGCTTGCCCTGGATCTCGACGGAACTTTGCTTAACTCGCGTGGGCAAGTTTCTGAACGTAATCGCAGGGCCCTGGAACAGGTGCGAGAGCGCGGTGTTCGAGTCGCCATCGTCACCGGGCGGCGCTTTCGCGACGCACGTCCCACCGCGCTGGAGTTAGGTCTTGACGTCCCGGTAATTGCTCATAACGGCGCCCTTACCAAGCACGCCCTCACCCTCGAGACAGTGGCCGTTTTGCCTCTTCCCCTAGCCGCTGCCCGTAGTGCTTTGGAAGTCGGACGAGCAGCAGGCGCCGATGCGTTGCTGAGTGATGACCATGAGGGTTTGGGCGTCCTCGTCTATGATCACCTGAGCGGCGACAATTATGCAGCGCAGCTCTACGTCAATTGGTCCCGACGAATTCACGGTGAGAATGGCAAGGAGGCCGTTCGCCAGGTGCCTTCGTTGGAGGAGTTTTTAGATCACGAGCCGGTTCATCTCGCTTTCTCTGGTGGCTGCGCGAAGATGAAAGCGCTCGAAAGCGTCTTACTGAAAGAATTGGGAACGGGGGTAAAAATATTCAGCACCAGGTATCAGAAGCAAGACTTCACGCTGCTGGACATCGTTCACCCGGAAGCTTCCAAAGGTGGGGGAGTAGCTGCCGCGGCAGCGGAGTTGAGTGTCCTGCGTGAAGAGGTGATGGCTGTGGGCGATAACCTGAACGACCTGGAGATGTTACATTACGCCGGAACCGGTGTAGTGATGGAGAATGCCGAAGCCTCGTTGCACGAAATCGACGGTTTGTATGTAACAGGTACAAATGACGAGGACGGCGTAGCGAGGGCAATCGAAAGATTTATTCTTCGCCCGGTTGAAGCTGTAGGGGCGGAACTCCGTGTCCGCCCCTTGTAGCGCGGACCTCTCCGACCATGGAGGAAGCAAACAATACCCGGGCGCACACGGAGGTGCGCCCCTACAATAACGCGCTACAGGAGAGTGTTAATGGCAAATCGGATCGCAGTACTTCAAACCAATAAAGGCACCATACGTTTCGAACTGCTCGAGACAGATGCTCCGAAAACAACCGAGAACTTCATCACCCTCGCGGAACGCGGCTATTACGACGGAATCATCTTTCACCGAGTAATCAAGGGCTTCATGATCCAGGGTGGTGATCCGACCGGCACTGGCAGCGGCGGCGAGTCGGCCCGGGGCGGTCGCTTCAACGACGAGATCAATTCCTCTTCCCCGGTTTACCAGCGCGGTTATAAAGCGGGCACAGTGGCGATGGCGAATGCAGGTCCAAACACGAACGGCTCGCAATTCTTCATCATGCACGCAGACTACGCGCTACCGCCAAGCTATACGATCTTCGGTCGGGTTACTGAGGGTCAGGATGTAGTGGACGCAATCGCAACATCGCAGACGGGACGTAACGACCGTCCAGCATCGGAAGTGAAGATGGAAAAGGTCACCATTGATGGCTGACAAGGCGGGGTCAGGTGCCGGGGGTCAGGTGCCGGGGGTCGTTGTAGAGCGGACGGGCCCCGTGTCCCAATCGTGGTGAGCGGCGAATCGATTCGGTGACAAAGCTCTTGGCGGTCTGAATCGCTTCTTCCAAATTCTGGCCGTTGCCAAGGCAGGCTGCAATAGCAGCGGACAGCGTGCATCCGGAGCCATGAACCTCTCCACCGGCAATCAATTCAGCACGAAACGTTGTTACTCGCCCTTCGTTATCAAGCACATCGATCGCCTCCCCCGAAAATCCTGACGGTCCGTGCGCATCACTGATCGTACTTTCCTGCCTGCTGCCGTCTGCCGTCTGCTGTCTGCCTCCTGCCCCCTGACCCCTGCCGTCTACCTCCTGCCTCCTGCCTCCTGCCGTCTGCCTCCCGGCCAGATGTCCCCCTTTTACGAGCACGGCCCGTGCACCCATCTCGCGAATGATCCTGGCGGCCTTCCGCATTCCTGATTCGTCGGTAATAGTAAATCCCGTGAGTCGCTCAGCCTCCGGTATGTTCGGCGTAACCACCAACGCAAGAGGAAATAGATCCGCGACCAAACAACTAACCGCATCGTCATTGATCAGATCGGCGCCTGAAGTCGCGCGCATGACTGGATCGACAACCGGAGCCGGCAACGACGTCGCGCGAAAGAGGCGGGCCACCTCAGCTATGACTTCGCGGGTCGGCAACATTCCGGTCTTTGCACAGCTGACATTGAAGTCTTTAATGATCGGCATTACCTGTGCCCGCACGGTTTCCGGCGTCTGATGCAGGGCGCCGAAAACACCGGTCGTATTCTGAAACGTGAGGGACGTGATGGCAGCAGTGGCAAAGCAGCCAAAGGCCGCGAAGGTTCTGACGTCGGCAATAAGGCCCGCTCCTCCCGATGGATCGATTCCGGCAATCGTCAAAGCCACGGGGACCGCGTTACCTGCTGATGAGGCCTTCATCCTTACTGCTCCTGAATCTTGCTCCAATCTCCGCCACAATTCGCGCCAGCTGATGCGGATCGCTCATCAGTCGAATTGCCGCAACCCCGGCGGCGCCGGCGTGAAAACAACCGGCTGCATTGTCCAACGTAACGCCACCCAGTGCCAGAAGGGGAAACTGCGTCAAGACGGTGGCTGCTTGTTCGAGTTTCTCCAACCCAAGCGGTTCACCGTAGGTGCGCTTCGATGCTGTTTCAAACACTGGCCCGAATACTGCAAAGTCGGCTCGGGCGTCGCGAGCCGCTCGGGCTTCCTCCAGTGAATGAGTTGATACGCCAATCAGAAAGTCATCACCAAACGTCCGGCGAATGACGGACGTCTCGATTGATCCGGCAGTCAGGTGTACTCCCGCAGTGCCGGCTGAGCGCGCTACATCTGCGCGATCGTTAATCAATAAACGCGTGTTGCCTCGGCGCGTAATCTCTGCAGCCTGCAGCGCCAAATCGTAGAGCACACGAGTACTCAGATTCTTTTCGCGGAGTTGAATAAGATTGACTTGAGCCGCAACTGCCGCGGCAACTAGATTGAGAAGCCGTGAGAAATCTTTATCCCCCGGCGTTGTTCGCGGGGTCGTCTCGCCGCTCGTGATCAGGTAAGTGATTGGTTTTTGCTGGTGCAGTGGCATTTTTTCGCGAAACGATGGGAGGCGCGGTATTTCCTCGCAAGGCGTTGAGCGTTTGCTTAAAGTAGAAGATTTCCCAAAACGCCATCCCCAGATTCAAGATGCCCAGACCAGTGACTGCGCCACGGACCCAACCCGAAGCAACCACACTCTGCAAACCATAGAAACCGGTCTTACGCGCGGCGTACAGAAGGAAGTAGTTGTTTCCCCAATCACTCAAGCCGAGAAATCCCTGCGGTATCCAGGGCAGCAGCGTGAGTACAATGCCAATTTCCAGGCAGAGGACAATGTAGAAGATGACGCTGAGCTTGGCCGACATGATGCTTCGTAAATCGTGACTCGTCAGTCGTAGAGCGTGAATGGTAAATGGTGAATAGTAAATGGTAAATGGTAAGAACAAGCGGTTTCGTGATCACCAACACTTAGTCGACTGAGATCCGATTTACGATTTACCATTTACTATTCACCATTGGCCATTTACGTTCCGCCGCTCGATTACTTCCGCTTCTTCTTAACTTTCTTTTGCTCGTGGACTTCCTGCTTTTGCGCTTGGAGTTCTTGCAGCTTGTCTGCAACGCCACGGTAGGAGACATCGACGCCATAGACTTCGGTGAAAATCTCGAGCGCGCGACTAATCTCACCCATTTGCTGATACGCCGAACCAAGCTCATAACGCAACGCCTTATATTCCTCGTCCGCCTGACCGGGCGCTTCCAATCCCTTCTTGAACCATAGCACCGCCGCGCGCGGCATCCCCTTGTTGACAAAGCAATAACCGAGCATGTTACAGCACTGAAGATAACGTGAGGTTCCGTCGCTCGGCTTGGCCAGAATTGCGGCCGTCTGAAACTCCTGGATGGCTTCATCAAGGAGTTCCATCTCTTTATAGGCTGTGCCCATGTTGTAATGCGTATCGTAGTCCTCGTTTGAGCTGGGCTCTTCTTCAGCCGCCTCCCGAAACTCTTCAAAGATCTCAGCCAAACCAGCGTCGATCCCTTTTCTGCCGTCGGACAAAGCGAGATCGGAGGCCGACAAGACCTTGGCAGCCTCAGCTTCCATCTGGCCGATCCCGCCCAGAGTGATGTCAATGTCCGTCGCTTCTTCCGCAGCCTGTTCGGTACCGCCAAACCCGAACGTTTGTCGGGGAGGGGCGGAGTCTACCGACACTTCAACGGGTTGCACCGGCAGTTGCTCACGCCGAGCATCGATGTCCGGGTGGGAACCGAATTGACGCTCCATCAAATCAAGTGTGTCGGCGGCAATGTCGGCATAACCTTGGGTAATGTAAAAATCTACGCTTTCCAGTTCCTGACGCAGTATCGCCTCAGGGCTTCTGCTGTCGCTACCAGGTCGCGCAGGCCCGTCAGGCCCGCTCAAACTTTCATCAAATGCGACATTACCGGATTCAAATCCTTCAACGGAGGACTCAACTCCATAACTAACCAGCGTTTCCTCGTTGAGGTCTGCGAAAGACGAACTAGGATCTGGCGCTGTCTCTTCGGAAACTGAATTCCACTCAAACTGATCCGCTGGAAGGGTCTCATCAGTAGCTACGGTCGACGCCTCGGTGTAGTTTGCGGCGCCAAAGTCTTCGAATGAAGGCACGTCAGTGAGGGAGGATTCCATAGCAAAGGCAACTTCTTCGACGGCCTCTCCGGCCGCACCGCCCAAAGCGTCGAGTCGCTCTGCATAGCGTTGCTCATCCGGCGCCAAGCGAGCGAGCTGCGTGAGGGCATAACGTTCGTCCTGATCAAGTCCTGCCCCTTGGGCAGCTTCCGCGAGCCGCTCAAGAGCCAACCGCAGACGGTCCATGTCACGCTGCCACCAATGGATTCTGACAAGCAATCGCAGAGCCTCGATTTGTTCCGGATTCCGGGCCAGGACTTCCTGGACAAGTTCCTGCAGATCATTTTCTTCACGACCCGCCAGCAACTGCTCAGTGATACTGCTCAAAACTCGGGTTGCCTCATTTACCTGATCGAGGTTCAGATGCAACCGCGCCACCTCAATGAAACGAGTGTACTTGGAAGCATCATGGGCGACGATCGAGCCAATTACGCGCTCAGCACCCGTTGCATTCTCCGCGGCGATATAAGTGCGCGCCAGCAACGAAAGCAACTCCGGATCGTCCGGTCGATCTCCGAGCACTCTCTCGAGCAGCTCCGCGGCCTCGTCCGCTGAACCTAACGCGACGTGAGCGGAAACCACCCCTCTAAGAGCGGCGTCTTCGTTAGGTCTAGTCTCAAGGGCTCGGGAGTAGGCTTTGAGGGCTTTTTCAAACTGGCCGGTATCGAATAGCCGAGTTGCTGCCTCTAGAAACGCACGGGTTGCTTCAGATCCGAGGTTCTCTTTGAGATAACCTTCGGCGAGCTTTAGTCTGATCTCAGTATTGTGTGGGTCGAGATCGGCGACCTTGTGCAGGATTTCGAAAGTTTCTGTCGTCTTTCCGGCTCGGGTGAAAGCGTCTGCAACAATCAGATACTGAGCTCTGGCATCGGCAGTCAACCCCTCGATTGCGTACAGTGTCGCCAACTTGCTGGCGATCGCCGGATCGCGCGGCTGGAGTCGCTCGATCTTCTTGTACATGGCGATCGCTTTTAAGTTGAACTCCTGCTCCCGGTAGTGCTCCGCTATCCGAGTGAAACAGGAAATTGCCTCCTCGTTTCGACCCTTACGCACACAAAGATCCCCGAGCATATTCAGCGTCGTCAGATCGTCCTCGTCATTTTCGACTATCTGGCGATACTCTTTAATCGCGGCGTTGATCTTTCCCTGTGACAGGAATTTCTCAGCGGCTTTTAGAACCTTAGCCTTTTCGAAAACCATCGGTAGTATTATGTATCATCAAATATGGTAGCGGCGTCAATCGTAGCGGCGGGTTGAGAGAACAGCCCGTACGGGTAATCGCCTTAGTAAGTTGGGAGACCATTTCCCAGGACGAAACAGTCGAAAGATACGCTAACATGCGTAAATGAAGGTGTCAACCCGTTCGTTTTCAAGAGTTTGGATGCGATTTCTGCTACCTGAGCCGTTCAAATTTATCGCTTAATGGAACAGCCGGCAGATTACCACGTCGCATCGGATTGGTAATTAATGATCTCTGCACTTCACTCTCCCGCTGTCGATACTAAACCACCCCTCGCCCTTCTTGGTCACCGCGTTGCCACTGCAGGTTTCATTCTCTATGCCGCATTTGCGCCACACTCGATCGCCGGAGCAGAAATTGCACTGGCGATAGTTGGTGGCGGCTGGCTGGTTCGTACTATAGCTACAGGAAAAGCTGGTTTTCGACACACGAAGCTAGACTTACCGATCTGGCTCTTCTTCGGATGGACCATCGCATCGTCTTGTCTATCCGAAGAACCGCAGATTAGCCTCGCCAAACTGCAATCTGTTTGCGTCGTCTTTCTCTTCTATCTTACCCAGGCAATTGTAACCAGAGGCAACGCGGTATTTTTGGTCTGTGTCATGATCCTGTCAGGGGTTGCTGGCAGCATTTATAGCATCTACGATTTGCTCCGCGGACGTGGGGTGGTTGTCGAAACGATCTCCAGCGACAGTCTTCTGCGTATGAGCGTTGAGCCCGGTGATGCTGTTTGGAGAATGAATGGGCAGCGAATTTACTCGATCGACGAAATCGAAAAAGCGATCAAGTCGGCTCCGTCAGGAGCCAGTCTGCGCGTGAGTGTCATCACGCGCGGTGAGCACGTTGAACGCACTAGCCTGGTAGTCACTGATCAATTGAAACAGCTTGAGGCTCCTTCGGGAATAACGGGCAGAAATCCAACTCATCGCTTTCGCGCCTCGGGCTGGACGCGTCACTACGAAACATTCTCTGAGATTCTGCAGATCCTCGCGCAACTCGCTCTCGGGGTGGGACTGGCAAATCTCAAGCTCCATGGCCCGAATCTTCGTTTTAAGTTGGCCGCTGCTGCCAGCGCTCTCATGGCGCTGGGGATTGTTCTAACGGCGATGAGAACTGTCCTGGTGGCTTTTACTCTGGGCGCTAGCGTCCTGACCATAGGCGCCGCGAGGGGAAAAGTGCGTATCCTGGTACCAGCGGCGTTGTTGCTTATTCTGGCCCTGGGAGCGTCTATCGTTTGGCAGACTCGCGCGGAACAGGCCTTGTGGTTTCAAGACGACAGCACTTCATCGCGTCTGACTGTCGCGCAGATCGGAGTGTCGCGAATAGCGCTTCATCCGGCTTTTGGCCACGGAATGGATGCTATGCACTTGCATTGGAATGAATGGGGTTTTCCCGGCAAGGAAATGCTGGGCCTGCATTCCACACCATTGCAACTGGCTTTTGACCGCGGTCTCCCCGCACTCGCTTTCTGGCTCTGGATCATGGCCGCCTTCTGGCTGCTGACAACTCGGGCGAAACGGGTTTTCAGAGACTCGGCAGACGCAAACCGTGCCGGCCTGCTACTCGGCGCGACCGGGGCAATGGCCGGCTTTTTCGCGAGCTCACTCGTTAACTACAACTTCGGCGATGGCGAAGTCGCCCTTGTCTTCTGGTGGTTCATGGGCCTTGTGGTGGTTCTAACACGCGACAATGACGCTGGTCAGGGATTGAAACCCCAACCGATAGATCGAGAAGCGTAAGGGCCACTCTGTGACAGAACCGGGAGCAGTGAGACTGTGTGCAAATCCCCGACTGGGTACACTTCTGGGTACACTTAGTGCCCACCCTCCTCTGCCAGCCGCTGGTTGCCTTTGCTCTGCGCCCACATCCAAGGATTGAGACGCGGTCTTTTTCTCTTTCACCATGAGCTCAACTATATCGAGTCACGATACAGGAGGGGCGGCTGCTCCCTTTGTCAAGACTCTCTTGTGGTGCCGAAATGAATTATTTTTCCTGAAGCTCGGCGAGTAAGAAGTGCGCGATCTTCCTGCCGGAGTGGTTCAGATCACGTCAGCAAAGTTTTTACGAGTGCGTGCGAACCACCAGTAGCCAAAGAAAAAGCTGACTAGCGCGAAGGCCGTGAAGTAGCCGAGGCCGGACCAGTCGGGCGGTGCACCTTCCAACAAGATGCGCCGGTAGCTTCTAACCAGAGAGGTGAAGGGATTAATGTTGATGAAGAGGCGATAACGCTGAGGCACAATCGATTCCGGATAGATAATAGGAGTAAGAAACATCCAGGCCGTCAGGAAGAGTGATATTCCTTGTGCGATGTCACGCAGGAAGACACCTAGGGAAGCGATCAGCCACGCTGCGCCGAGCGTAAATAGTAATTGCGGAATAATCAATGCGGGCAGCCAAAAGACCGAGACGCGAAGCTCCTGACGCATTATGAGGATGGCGATCAGAAGGGCAAGAGTGCCGAACAACTGATTGCCGAGAGATGACAGCGCCTGAGCGATCGACAAAGTCTCGAGAGGAAAGACTACCCTCTTTACCAGATTTGAGTGTGTAACGATGGTCGTCGCGGAGTGCACCAAGGTCTCCTGAAACATCGTCCAGGGCAGCAGTCCGCAAAAAAGATAAAGCGCGTAATCCCAGGGCGAACCGGTGGCACCAAACCGGGCCCCAAAGATGCCGGCGAATATGAACGTGAAGATCGCGATCATTACCACCGGAGTGAGTAGCGCCCAGATTATTCCCAAGACTGAACCGCGATAGCGCGCCACAAGTTCACGCCGGGCGAGGGAGAGAATTAACTCGAAGCGCCCGGGCAGCTCCCAGAGTGGTCGCCACACTGCGCGTCTTGCCGTTTGAGCCGAAATCATCGCGCGTGAATAGTAAATCGTGAATCGTGAATAGTAAAAACTGCTAACCCCAACATTTGAACAGTTACGTTAACGAAGGCGGTTTCACGCAAAGGCGCAAAGCTAAGAAATGTCGCTGCGCTGAACCCGTTTGCAAGAGGCGTTTCTTTGCGTCTTTGCTCCCTTTGCGTCTTTGCGTGCAATCGCCTTTATGAGCGCTACGACGGGTCGGCCTAAACCCTGCCAAAGCCCCGCCAACTATTTTTGTTGTGCCACTCGATCGAAACATCAGTGGCTTCAATGTCGCGCCACCATTGCTCGAATTCCCTGCCTGGGATGTAGTGTGCTGTCGGTGCGACGAGATGATCAAACACTATTGTGTGCTGTTCCTTCCACCCAAAACCTGAGATAGCCATCAGGTAATCATTGTAGAAGAGGTGGCGGCCCACTGCGCCCCCGGCAATGCGATTGAGCGGTCGATAGATCAACTTGGTTGCGAGGTAAACCAGGGCTGTGGGCAGTCTTGAAAGATGTAGAAGGGCGCGCGGATGGATGCGGGAGGTCAAGCGTTCTCGCATTGGGCTGACCAAGCCGGTGATCCATTCATTGTTCTCAGCGCCATAAACCCACGCAGACAGATGTCCTCCTGGCTTCACCTTAGAAGCCAGTGACAGAAAACCACGATGCGCATCAGGCAGGTGGTGCAGCACCCCGACGGAAAACGCGTAGTCTATCTTTTTCTGGATCGGCAAATGATAGATGTCGGCCTGGATGATATGAGCGTTGTCCAGACCCCGGGTAGCGGCAAAGGCTGTTTCGACAGCGGCGCTGAGATCGACTCCGATTACTTCCTTTGCGCCCCAAGCGGCAACCAGTTGGGTGTGCCGTCCTTTGCCGCAACCACCTTCCAGTACGATCTTTTCATTGAAAAATTCCGGAGTAACCGGAGAAATCCATCCTAGAAATTGATCTGCATACCTTTGGTCTTCCTGGGTGAAGTGCTGCCACTGCCAGCCGAAGTTAGCTGCAGTCGCCGCCTTGTCAGCATCAAGTTTTTCAAGCGCTGCGAACCGAGGGATGCCGCGAGTAATGGGAAACCGGGCCTCGCAGTTGCCGCAGTTCAGCTCGCCTTCCAATACGTGGCTACCATCGCCGGCCGTTACGCCGGACAACTCAAGAGAGCCACCGCACGCAGGGCAGGTAAGATACTGTAGTAAACGCTGCCGCATTCCAGGGTTAGGAGATCATTCGTTGCTCGAGAGTTCCACGCACCGGCAATTGAACGTGTCCAACTCCATTCAATTACAGAACCGGGAGCGGTAGCGACCGCACTCAACATACTAGATCATTCAGGACACGATGTACGTTCAAGCGCCGAGGTAACGACTCTTACATAAATCAGCTCCGAGTCGCAGTCTTGATTTCTTGTCCCATGCAGTCTTTTTGTAGTAGTTGAGTGCGGTCGCTATCGCTCCCGGTTCTGTAATCGAGTGGCGCCACTTAAGCAACCTCGGGCAAGACAACTAAGCGAAACCGTTTTGTCTGGATCGCGACCGCTCAACAGATCATTGATAAGGTCAGACGTGGTAAAGGAGTTTCTGAGACACTAAACTAGCATCCTTTGCGAGTGACGTACATTCCAAAGCGGGATTGATATTCAGCGGAAGTGATGAAGGCGCATAACATCGCCTGGTGTGCGAGCGAGTCGGATCCAGTTCGATCATCGAGTGTACTCAGCCAGAAGTTGTACCCATTCTCGTCAGGCTCCCGTCTGAGATAGCCAAAGTACTGGGCCAATACAAAAGCCTTCGAACTCTCTCTTTTAGCGAGAGCCGGATGGTCGGCCAGTCTCT
The DNA here is from genome assembly GCA_041744135.1 of Pyrinomonadaceae bacterium. Lineage (GTDB taxonomy): Bacteria > Acidobacteriota > Blastocatellia > Pyrinomonadales > Pyrinomonadaceae > PSRF01. The sequence continues at coordinate 6,830 of JBGTLM010000314.1, read as the reverse complement.
GAATGATCTCGGCTCGTCCCGTGATGGTGCCATCGTACAAACCCGCCAGATGCCCTCGCTGCGGAAGGAGATCCACTTCCGAGATCTGCATCACCGAAGACATCAACTGATCCAAAAATTGATCGACTTTCACCCCAGTCGGGTATTTAGTGAGAAATTCCTGACGAACAACGAAGGCCTTCGTAAAAGCGAGTTTGCTGTTCTCACCACCCTCGGGATCAGTCACGATGTGGAGCCGGTCGCTATTGAATTCCGAAAGAGTTGGGCGACGGCCGAGAGCGGCTTTGTAGACGCGATAGATGAAAGACCAGGTCTCCAGAAACTCGGCCTCAACGAAACCTGCAGAAACATCAAGACGACGACCATGAGCGCAGTCAGCGTCAACCCCGCAATTCCCAAGTTCATCTATCCATTTGTTAGCGCGCACCGGCACAGGTTCCCGGCCTAGAAAGTCTCGATAGTGTTGATTGACAAAGAACCGCGCATCGTCGCCCGGATTTGCTGAAGCTGAGTTAACACCCGGATCGATTGTGAGCCCGCCCGGGAGATAGGCAACTTCGCCTGAGTTGGACTGGAGCCGAATGCTGTAATCGCCGAAGGAAGCATGGGCCGCAACTGTCACATCAAATCCGATTACCGGGAACGAGGTTCCGAATTGCTGCAGTGTCAGACTGTCTGGATCAATGGTCATAAAAGGCGACCTCACGGAGACACCACTAATCGGCACTTGATCCACGCCCTCGCCGCCTACGTAGATGGTCAGTTTCTTGCCCGCTTCCACGGGCAGAGGCGTTGCTGAAAGGTCGCCATTCGTCCCCAGGAGCCGAGGCTTAAGAAGGGGTGGCCCACTTTGCGGCGGTACCATGGCAGAGTTGATGCTGGTAGTTGCATTTGCGCGCAGACGCACCCGGTTACGGAGTTCGACGCTTCGAAAAGCCCGTTGCGCGCGGTTAGGATTCGCAGGGTTCGCAAGATTCAACGCCACACTGCTTGAGGAGCCTTCCGTAGCCGTAGAACCATCGAGATACTCAGTTAGCACGCGATATTGACCGGCGGGAATACTCTCGATGCGATAGTTGCCGTTGGCTGAAGTGATGCCACTGGCAACGACGCGCCCGGCGCCACTCTCCTCAACCCAAACATGGGCCCCTTGTAAAGGAACTGGGTAGTAACCTCCCAACGAGCTGTTAGTCAGCTTCCCCTCGATCACACTCAGACCATCCGAAGATCCGTATAGGCTAAGCACTTTGGCCCGATCGTCCTCGCTTAACGTGCGCTCGGTAAAGGCGGGTAGTTTGTAGACTCCATTCACGCCCTGATGTGCCAGCATGGTAGCGCCAATTACCTTTGAATGATCCAGACCAAGGAAATGGCCAATCTCGTGCATGATAGTCGATTCAAGATCATAGGTACCCGGCGTGCCGTCGGTTGAGAACTGAAACACTGTGCCGTCGGCGCCAATGGGATGTGGATTAATGGCGATGTCCGCCTCGACGATCTCTCCTGTCTCAAGGTCGTAGAACACGCGAGTGCGCGCCGGGTTGTTGCCTCGTCCAAAGATAGCCAGATTCTCGGTTGTCTCGGCAATCGTTATTAGATTAATTCCATCGCTTTCGCTTACCGGACTGATGGACTGTGCCTTCGACGAGACTTCTTCGAATCTAATATTCGCAGCCGTGGACCAGCGACTGAGTGCTCGATGAATAGCGCCTATGATATCGGTGTTTGGGGCTAAAGCCGCCGCAGGCGAGCTGAGGGACGTCGATAAACTAATCTGGATAGTCCTGGTCGACCACTTCGTCCGCTGCTGAGCAGGACTATCGGCGAAGTCGAGCAATTGGGGAAAGTCAGACGCTAGAGGCCGGACCGGCGTGATGCACGCCAGGATCAAAACTGCCAGCATTGAGTTTAGAGATCGCACTCGAGAAGTCCCACGACGCAACTTTCAAGATAAGAACTGCCAGGACGTGATCGACAGTTTTGGGCGGGCCCAAGTCGAGCACAATACTAACACTTTCAGTCCAGACTTTTTCCTAACAGCGGGTTAAAAAGATGCGGGCAATTCTCAGGGAGAATAAGCGCTCCATGAAAGCGCACGAAATGACTCGAACTAAGGGCCCTTTCGTGTCCGTTCGTGGGATCGTTCTTAATTCTTAGTTCTTAGTTTTCGGCAGCCTGCCAACTGAGGAATTGGGGTGGTACAGTTGGCCACGTCGACGAATTACTTCACTACGGAACCTCGTGCGGTAGAGGCCTGAGAAAACCCAAAAAGGGCCGGGTAATCACCAGGTCAGCAAGGACTTACTCGACGGCAGTCACGAACTACGGGCTGATCGTGATAAGCGGCGCCGTGGCCGCCGGTCGGCTGGAAAAAACAGACGTGGCCCTGGTGACCGTCACGACGACCGGGACGTTAGGCGAGTTAGCTAATGACGCCGGTAGCCTGAAATTTATAATGTCCCACCCGGGCATTTCCAGATTGGGTCTAACTAGAACAATCGAGTCGCCGGTGATGTCGGTTGTGCCAACAGTCACTCTGACTTCGGCTGGGGTCACTCCTCTGACTCCCGTCAGAGTAATCTCCAGTACCGTGGGTACCGTCATTCCACTGCCATCCATTGAAGTCACTGTGAACGGTTCACCTGTTCGAGCTGCGGGATTGGTTACATTCACAATCGCTGCACGTCCCCCAACACTAAAGAGGTCAGGCTGCGCAGGAACAATTTGCAGGAGTCCACGAAGCTGCGTGCCGCCGTTCAATCTGCTGTTAACTACAACAGTAGCGACTCCCGGAAAGGTTCCCGGCGGCACTACGAAATTGATCTGCCTTGAGATATTCCCCACGAAGTACAGTCCCGCCGCCGCGCCGTTAACTGAAACAGAGACACCATTGAGTTCTAGCGGCAAGGCCGGGCGGCGCAGCGTTTCGGAACCACCACTGGCCATTTGATCCGCAGCCGCGAACTGAACCGTGGTTCGAACAATTCCTAGTTCGCCCGGCGCGAGACCCGTAATGGCGCCAGGCGACGGAGAGGGGGTCGGGCTCGGGCTGGCTTCGGGCGTTGGCAGCGGAAATTCGCTGGCGCCGGTAAAGAACGACAAGGCTGCTGATAATTCCGAAGTCACCGGCGGACTCAAAAGATAAAAAGCCTCGACAAATTTGTCAGGATTGCCAGTACCGAGTTCCGCGCCGCCGTGGCCGAATGCAAGTCTCTGACGGGTATCGCTCGTCAACGGCCGTATTCCTACCAGGAAATCGCTCGCGACCAGGGCGGGATGCTTCGACAGCCGCGTGAAAGTATTTGAGGGTGTGGCCGCAGCCTGCGTCGCAAATACCTGCGTCACCGTATTTGGATTCAAACCCGTATTGCTTTGGTCCGCAGCGGGGAAGGTGCCATCAGGTTTGAAGTTCAAAGCCGAGGCGAAGATGAGAGTGGCCGGCTGAAGCGCAGTATTGTAGTCAGTGAAAGTCGGGAAACGAACGACGTCGTTGCCGGCTGCGGCTCTTTGACCGACCCTTACAAAAGTATCTGCGGCAATGTTGTAAACAAAAAGGGCGTGCGCAGCTTCGTTGGTCGCGCTATTTGCCTTGGGATCCGCGGCCAGTGACTCTAAAGCGATCAGGGATCCATCCCGGCTCAATCGACGACCGGGATGAAGCGAATTTACCAGTCTGGTTTCGTCCCTGGTGCGACTCGCCTGGCGAACATTGCTAACCGCGGCTCCGTCATAGTTGGCGACGTAGATTTCCAGATTTCCACGGCCATTGCCATCATCGTTATTTCCGGCGAGATTCGCAGTCGAAAGAAACGCCACAACAGAGCCGTCCGACGATAGAGACGGATTCTGTTGAAACACAGAAAACGGTCGTACGCCAGCAGTGCTTTGAGTAGTCGTCCCTTGCGTGAAGGCGGAAGTCTGCCGATTGAAGAAGAAGAGTTCCGGATTTCTGTCAGAATTCCCCACCGACGGAACCAGATTGCCTGTAGAAACAAATGTTAACCGATTGCCGTCATCTGAAATCGTCGCATCGCGGTTGTCGTCAGCAACCTGCGGTGCAACTCCAGTCGCTCCGGGGGTGGGAAGGAGGGTTGCGGGAGTCTCGGTGATTCTTGTGAATGCTCCACCAGACAAATTCACAATCGGCAGATCAGCGCCGCGGGTAAGATCTGCGTCGGCAATTGCGGGTACCTGGTAGATCCAGATTTCCGTATTTCCATCTGCGGCCAGAACGCCACCCGTGTCTACACCGTCAAAGTTACCCGGATTTGGCGCGTTTGAGCTAAAAACAATGGTATAGGCGCGTTGGTTGCTCGCATTCAGCGCAGGCTCCAAACTGAGCATGGGATTGTTGTTACTGATCTCAATCTGAATCTGAGTGGGATCAGCCGGCGTAGGAGCCGGAGTCGGCGTTGGACTTGGCGTTGGTGTGGGAGTCGGACTGGCCGATGGCTTGGGAACGTTTTTGGTATTCGTTATTTGAAAAATCCGGCGCTGAGCATAATCGGCTATGAAGATTTCTCGATTACCATCCAAATTATTGCGAGCCGCAGATCTATCCGTAGCAAGATCACCGTTAGACTCGAACACCACCAATCGGCCATTAGCTGTGATGTCGGTCGGAGTCGTCCTAAATCCGGCTGGTGACGAGGTCAATTGAATCAGGAATGGCTCCGGCGTGGCGCTCGGCGTCTGGGCCAAACTCGAAGAAAACCCGCCACAGGCGAGCGCAAGCACGACCATAGCGCACAACGAACAAAAGGCTTGCTTCACAAAACCCTCCGAAATAAAGACGTAGATACGAGCAGATTAGATGCCCATGGGAGCCTGAGCAGCAGTATGCGCCTGGTGAAGTTCGTAGAATTAGTTCTCAACACCGGGCACCCAAAAGAAGCGCCATTTTACGCAGAACCAGCGCGTAACCGCAAGCATGCACGTAAACAACTCTTTGATACTAGACGACTTGAGCGCCCAGGCCGTGTGTTTCGGTAGCAGGTCAGTTGGCTTTTCGTAATTATCTGCAGCATGACGGCTCCTGTGCAGAAAAGTAGGAGGCTTCAACCTGACCAACGCCCGCGTGTTTCCCCTGGCTTTACCGCTTGGCCCAGAACAGTTATCGTTTCAAAACTATGAGCCCGGCCCTGCGCGTTGAAGGCGTTTCTAAGTTGTATCGCATCTATGACAGGCCGAACGATCGCCTGAGGGAGATGCTTACGCGCGGTCGCTGGAAAAAACATCGCGAATTCTGGGCCCTTAAAGACATCGGGTTCGAGATCGAAGCGGGCACCACCACAGGCATCGTCGGACCCAACGGCAGCGGCAAATCAACGCTGCTGCAGATAATGACCGGAACGCTGGATCCCACGCACGGTAACGTTTGGCACGAGGGCCGTATTGCCGCCCTGCTTGAGCTTGGCGCCGGTTTCAATTCCGAATTTACGGGTATTGAGAATATTTTCATGAATGCGACATTAATGGGTTTTTCGCGCAGCGAGACACAAGCCCAACTCCCGGAGATCGAACGTTTTGCGGAGATCGGGCCCTTCATTCATCAAACAGTAAAGACTTATTCGAGCGGCATGTATGTACGCCTGGCGTTCGCCATCGCCGCCAGCGTCGAGCCTGACATTCTGATCGTTGACGAAGCGCTGGCCGTCGGCGATGCAGTCTTTCAGCATCGATGTCTGCGTCGCATCAAGGAACTTCAGGAGCATGGTAGGACGGTACTCTTCGTTTCTCATGATGCAGCCGCTGTGCGCGCCTTGTGCTCCCGGGCCATCCTCTTGAATGCCGGACGGGTAATCGCAGACGGCAAACCCAGCGACGTGCTTAACCGTTATCAGAAGGTCATTATGGAGCGCGAGGAGGCGTATGATGCGGAGACGTCTGCAAGCACGTCTTCCGCGGATCCCGTGCCCTCTGACGAAAGCCTCGCCCCTCTGAGTTACACTTATCGTCACGGAGATGGCAGCGCCGAGATTGTGGGAGCCGAACTCACTGACGCCGCCCACCGCCGCGTCGAAATTAGCGAAACCGGCGAGCCTTTGACGGCGCGCGTAATCGCGCGGTTCCACCGGGACGTGAACGAACCCGTGGTTGGCTTTCTCATTCGCAATCGTCACGGTATACACGCCTACGGAACTAACACGAAAGAGCAGCAGATCGAATTTGGCCCAGTGAGACGCGGCGAGGGATTGGAGGTTAGCTTCGCGTTTAACTGCTGGTTGGGGGTTGACCACTATTCGATTTCGTTTGCGATTCACGGCCGCGATGGGCAGGCTTACGACTGGCTGGATGGCGCTCTCTTCTTCAACGTAACAAGCATGACGCGGACCGAAGGGGTTGCTAACCTCGATGCGACCGCCACCGCGCGACGCCGTCCCCCAAACCCGCTGGCTGCGGAGCAGAGCGAAGAGCGCGCGCTAAATATCAAGCCAGAGGGAGTGGCTCATGGTTGATGAGGAAGTTGAAAGCACTCTCCGAGAGATACGCGAGCGCGTCCGCAAAACGGCCGAGTTGGAAGCAGAGACCTCGCGCACACTCGTATCAAGCGCCGCCACAGTTCACAACATCCCCAGGGGCGAATCAGCGCCCAGAACGCCTGAGACCATGGCGCGCATCGACGCTTATCTCACAACGACGGCGCGGGCCTGGGACCGACTGCCGCCCCTCGTCAGCAATCGCAGCGGAGGACTTGCGCGTCTGGAGCTGTGGGTCAAGCGGCGGTTTAAACAAGCCACGCGCTGGTATTCGTGGGAGCAGATCAACTTCAACGCCGCCGTGCATCATGCCCTTCGCGAAATGCTGGATGCGCTACTGGATCTGGAACA
>JBGTLM010000313.1:0-14105 GCA_041744135.1 Pyrinomonadaceae bacterium | reverse complement strand
ACCTGGCTAAAGCCATCAACGAAACTCTGACGCAAGCTTACAAGCCCGATGAGCCGGGGGCTGCTGTAATAGTAGTCAAGGGTGGCAAGGTAGTCTTTCGTAAGGGCTACGGGATGGCGAACCTGGAGCTTGGTGTGCCAGTGGAACCCGACATGGTTTTTCGACTGGGCTCAATTACGAAACAATTCACCGCCGTCGCCATTCTGATGCTCGCCGAACAGGGGAAGCTCTCGCTGGATGACGACCTCTCTAAATTCCTGCCCGACTATCCGACTAAAGGGCAGCGGATCACTATCGAGCACTTGCTCGCGCACACCTCCGGGATCAAGAACTACACGGCCCTGCCGGAGTGGCTCGCTGCTTGGAGAAAGGACATGACGATCAAAGAGATCGTTGACCTGTTCAAAGATCAGCCGCCGGATTTCGCGCCGGGCGAGCGGTGGAGCTACAGCAACTCCGGCTACTTCCTCCTTGGCGCAATCATTGAGAAGGCCTCCGGGCAAACTTATCAGGAATTCATCGAGAAGAATATCTTCGCGTCGCTCGGCATGAATCATTCCTATTACGATAATACGGTTCGCCTTATTCCGCGTCGCGTTACCGGCTATTCAAAAGGCCCGGACGGCTACCGAAACGCCGCCTACCTGAGCATGACTCAGCCCTATGCCGCCGGCTCTTTGATGTCGTCAGTTGACGATCTTGCGCTGTGGGACGCGGCCTTGTACACCGAAAAGCTGGTGAAGCAGCAGTTTTTGAAGCAAGCGTGGACTCCGCGGATGCTCACTAACAGCAAACCCACTAACTATGGGTATGGCTGGTCAATGCGTTCCTACGAGGACCGCCCGATAATCGAGCACGGTGGTGGCGTCAACGGCTTTGCGACGTATGCCCTGCGCCTCCCCGATGACCGAGTCTTTGTCGCCATCCTGAGCAACAGAGACTCAATGTCACCAGGAGCAGTGGCTTTTAAGGTTGCGGCTCTGGCCATTGGCAAGCCATACCAGGAACCCGTAGCGATCAAGTTGACGCCGAGCCAGCTCGATCAAATTGCCGGCGTTTATGAGTTGGAAAAAGAAGAGTTGATTATTCGAAGAGATGGCGAACGGCTGTTTGCCGGTTTTCCGGACGGCGGAAGGGCCGAAATAACTCCATCATCTGAAACCGAATTCTTCATTAAGGACTCTCTCGCTCGCCTGAGCGTCACCAAGAGTGGCGGCGGAGTAACTGGCTTGGTGCTGCGCGGCCGATCTAGAACGGATCAAGTAGCCAGGAGAACTGACAAGCCGCTGCCCCCGCCGCGCAAAGAAGTGGTGGTGGACGCTGCAATCTACGAAAGTTATGTCGGAGAATACGAAGTCGGTCCAAACCTCATGATCACGATCAGCAAAGAAGGCAGTAAGCTGATAGCGCAGGTGCTCGGGCAACCGAAATTAGAACTCTTCCCCGAATCGCCAAGCAAGTTTTTCGTGAAGGAGGTCGCCGTTCAGCTCGAGTTTGTCGTTGACGGGTCCGGTAAGGCAACGGGTCTCGTCCTGTATCAAGCAGGGCAGCGAGTGCCCGCAAAGAGAATCAAATGAGCTCTAATTGAGAACGCGATGAATCGGCATGTTTACAGAAGCAGGGGACCGTATCGTTGAAATTGCGAGCGTCAGCTCCCGTTGCCGCGCTCGCTTCTTATTCACACCTATCTTCAGTTCGATGGCTTCTCTTAAAGGGTTGAAAAATTGTGATATGAAAAACTACTAACTTTCTTATTGGTATTAACTGCTTTGATGGCGTGTTCGAGCAACCAACAGCCAACAATTAGCAATACAAATAACGTGGCTCCGTCAAACAATTCATCAGCCGATACTACTGAAATTAAGGCTTTAATAAAAAAAAATATGCGGAAGCCGTTGGCAACGCCGACACGGTTTTGGGCGCAAAATTATTTGCACCGACAGGCGAAGTTTCATTTATCCACCCAAGAGGACACGAACACGGTTGGGAAGAAATAAATAGCAATATTTACAAGTTTTTTGAAGATACTTTTCCAAACGGAAATTGAATATTTCCGATGAAAAACTTACCGTCTATGGCGACACAGCTTGGGCAGAATTTTATTGGGTATTTGATGCGACCTTTAGAAAAGACAACAGCCCTTTACAAACCAAAGGGCGTGAATCCCAAGTTTGGCGAAAAATAGAAAACGGATGGCGTTTAGTTCATGTGCATTACTCTAATATGCCCGTCACGGGTGAACGGCAAGGTTTCTAAATTTGAAAATATTGACATGAAGTTGGATATTAAAACTCAAGGAAGATACTTTTTCTAAAGGTGCGTGATGAAAGTAGCGCGCCATCGAACAAGTCATTGGACGTGAAGGCGAAACAGCGACCTTCTTATAGCGTCGTCCGTTAAACTTTAGCTTTCGTGGATTCGATTTCGCCAAGGATGGCGAAACCAGTTTACGGACTCGGCCCCGCAAGTCCGCCTAACTCCCGAAGACGATTTCAATCTAATTTACAGTTCAGGCACGACTGGCACGCCGAAGGGTATCGCGCACACACATTACTCACGCCAGCAGACCGCTTACATACTGGCCATTGAGTTTGGTTTCGATCTGAACTCTATCGCCGTCATTACTACGCCGCTTTTCGCTAATGGCACCTGGATCATGATGCTGCCGTCGCTTACTGGCGGCTCGACATTGGTCGTCATGCCGCAGTTCGATCCGAAAAACTTTCTTGATATCGTCGAGAGCGCGCGACGCACACGTTCATGGTAGCCACACAGTACACTATGACGATGGACGTCCCTGAGTTTGAGCGTTTCGCTTTAGCTCGCTTAAGGTACTGCTCTCGGCGGTCGCACCGTTGTGTGCCGATACGAAGAGGATGGCTTCCTCTATATCCTTGACCGCAAGAAAGACATGATCCTCTCGGGTGGCGTCAACGTCTTCCCGAAGCACATTGAAGAGATAGTTGCGCGCCATCCCGAAGTCGCGGACGTCGCGGTCATTGGCGTCCCGCACGCAAGTGGGGAGAGACGCCGCTCGCCCTCGTGATTAAGAGGCCCGGTCATCGCTGCCGGCTGAAGAGCTGACGCTCTGGGCCAATGAGCGCATGGCCAAGCATCAGCGGATTACCAGCGTCGAGTTTCGCGATGAGCTTCCACGCAACGCGCTCGGAAAGGTTCTGAAGAAAGAGCTGCGCGAGCCTTACTGGCGCAAAGAGGGATAGCGGCCGTGACACTCAATCACCCGTTAGGAGCTCACTGACCACAACCTTCTCCTGGATGGTAACTATGTTTAGTTTCGCCGACTTTGAAGTGCTGACCTCATTGCTATGGCACGTTGATTTATTGGGAGTCTGGAATTTGGAAGGCGCTGGATAAACAGACGCCATAACAAAGAAAGGTTCGGAGCGACGCCGTCGGCACATGCTCACCCAGATCTACAAGTTCAGACTTACAAACGTTGGCAGACAGAATGGGTCTGATTTGAAACGCAGCAATCCAGCGATGGAGCGCACTTCAATTAGTGATGCCCAATAGTAGTTGGTGGCTTCCCGTTTCGTCGGAACGGGGAAAGGTCTGGCAAGAGCTAAAGATGAAAGTTTAGAGAGGAGACAAATAATGCTACAGGTAATATTGAAAAGGTTTGAAACTCCTGATGAGACCCGCGTTTTTGAGAAAGGCAAGTTCGAAGTGGTGAAGATCGGTGGAATGACAATTGGCAGGGCGAGCTATGAACCCGGATGGAAGTGGTCTGAGCATGTAAGTCCGATTGCCGGTACTCAGCTTTGTGAAGTCGAACATGTCGGGATGGTTGTCTCCGGGCGCGCAATAGCGGCTATGGGAGATGGCACTGAAGTTGAACTCACACCCAGTAGCCTCTTCTACATACCGCCCGTTGCACACGATAGTTGGGTGATTGGAGACGAGCCTTATGTTTCGCTGCACTTCTTGGGGGCGGACGATTACACCAGGTAAGAAATCGCAAGCAGCTCGCTTACGAGTACGCGCCGCCGAACGCGGTATGAAGCCGAGGGCAATCACGAAGTCTAGCGCGCTTTTTCGATTAGGTTTGACCTCGCGGTTTAGTGCGTGCTCGGACGCGTTTCACTTCTCGAGTTATTTTTAAGGAGGATGTTATGACAAAGCTTCTAAGCGCAACAGCGCTGGTATTGCTGATTGCAACCACCGCAACGGCACAGTGGACCGTGAAGTTGCCGCAGCCGACCGGCCCATATCAGATCGGCACAACTTCCTTAGCTCTCGTTGACGAGACCCGTCCGGAAGTATTCACCGACGACCCGAAAGACCATCGCGAACTTCTGGTGCGCTGCTGGTATCGGGCGCAGCCTGTGGCCGGGGCTAAACCCGAGCCTTTCTGGGGGAAGGACACTAAAGAGATCGGATCACTTCTTGCGCAATTCATGCGCCTGCCAAAGACAGCGTTCGATGATTTAGCTCTAGTTCAATCCCATGCATACACCGATGCCCCGCTCTCAAAATCTAAATCTCCCTACCCGGTGATCGTTTTCTCGCACGGCTACAATCCGGGTTTTCTCTCCCAAAACACTGCGCAGATGGAGGAGTTAGCTAGTCATGGGTATGTCGTATTCAGCATCGGCCATTCTTATGAAACTGTAGCCAACATTTTTCCTGACGGGCGAGTTGTGCCCTTCAGTCAGACCCGCTTCATGACTTTTGCCCAAGGCGCGGGAAAAGCGAACGTACTAGCCACCAAATATACCGCAGCAACCGACCCTACTGAAAAGGACGCTCTCATAAAACGGATTGTCGCCGATTGGCCAGTCCTGGACGAAAGCCTCCGCATCTGGACGGCCGACGTACGTTTTGTTCTAGGTGAACTTGAAAGGATGAAATCAAACAAGCCAAAAAACATGTTCGCGGGCAAGCTGGACCTGAAGCGCGTCGGCATCTTTGGGATGTCTTTTGGTGGCGCGACTGCGGGACAGGTTTGCGCAGTTGATAAGCGTTGCAGAGCGGGTATCAATTTAGACGGCTTACAGTCTGGTGACTTGATCGATCGTCCGATGGAGCGCCCCTTCATGTTCATGCAGAGCGAAGGTGCTGGAAATATCAATCGTCTCTTTTTTGAGCGAGCGAAGAACGATGCCTACTACGTCGTCGTAAAGGGGACCAAGCACTTTAACTACTCAGACTTCTCCATGTTTTCACCTGACTATCAAAAAGCCGGACTGCTTGGTCCCATTGACGGAGCGCGCATGGAGGGGATCATGAACGGTTACGTCCTGGCCTTTTTTGACAAATATATAAAGGGCAAGGACACGCCTCTGCTCAAAGGACCTTCTGCTAACTACCCTGAGGTCGAATTCAATTCACACGGCCGCCAAACGAAGAGGTAGAAGGTAAACATCCTGTTTATCTGTGCGCAAGGAGTATGATAGGACACTCCATTGAAGGCATCCTTCAGTCTACACTCGAGGGACGCCTGACATTATGTAGGCAGGGTTTAACGGATCAGATAGTCTCCCCTTTGAACTCATGAACCCCTGTGAGGCCAGAGAACAATATCGGGCGGCTTTCTCGGATAGGGCACAAAATGATGCCGTATATTGACACCGATCGCGGTGTCAATGCTATGGACCTGGTTTTGTTCTGCGGCCCCAGCCCAAACCGCGGCTGACGAGCCTCTGATGCTCATCCGAATCCGGAAGAAGCGGCATTAGTCAACCAGCCACTGAATAGAATCTTCGCCGAGTGTGCGGCCCCTTGCGCACTTTTGTGCGGTTGAGTCCGACCAATCTCATCGCGCGGGGAATCTCCTTGTTGCGCATAAAGTGGCGCCACACGAACTCGTTCCGAAGGTTCTCGGCGCTGAGAAGCGTGATCCCTACATCAATCCCGATCACGTCGGGATCGACCCACCCGGTCGCTGGGTTAAAGGCGTCAACAAACCCGTACCGTCCGTAGATCGAAGCTCCAAACCTCTCCCGCATAGTGCGGAGCGCTGCGAGCGAAATGTCTGGCGTGAACATGAGCGAGCCGCCGGCGGCGGAAGGGACGACCGTGCCATCAATCGCAGGGTCGCGCGGCGGACCACCCCAGGCTTGATAACCCTTGGCGCTATCTGAAGCTGTGATGCCCCACAGGTTTGGTCCGAACCCGGGAAAGTCTCCCGATAGATTCATACAGAATGCTCGATGTGCCAGCGTGGCATTGATTGAATTCTCAAAGTAGTTGATCCGGTGGCCTCCGATCTCTCGACGGTTGCGAAAGTCAATCCACGCGTGGGAGTATTGATGCATGAAGAGAGGCACGCCTATCGTGGTGAAGTAACTATATCCTGCGTATCTGTATCGGTCCCGCCGAAAGGCATACCAGGAGCGCGGCGAGATTGGATGGATGGGCGACCCAATCGCCAACACATAAAGAATCATGTCTTCGCTATAGGTGTCCCAGCGTGGTTTGAGAAAGCCTGTCTCCGGTTTCCAGCCATGGGATAACAGCGTTGCGTGCCCATTCAGCATCCAGCGAAAATCGATGCGCTCATAGATCTTCGTTGCCAGACGGACTATCTCGGCATCATTCCGATAGTACTGCCGCGCGGTCAGGATTCCGCCGAGCAACAAAGCTGTATCGATGGAAGAAACCTCGCTCTTCCAGCGTCTCTCACCCGTTTTCGCATCCAGCCAATGATAAAACCACCCTTGCTCGTGAGAGGCTCTCTCGGCAAAAAACCGCAGCGTATTGCGAACCCGTTCGCGGGCCGCGGCAGGGTCGACCCAGCTACGTTCTGCAGCAATGCATAAGGCTGTGAGACCAAAGCCGGTCGCCCCGGAACTCGCAATATTATGGCTTGGGTGTGATGGCGCGTGCGGTTTGCCATCCGTACGGGCACGGTCAAGAGTCAATCCTGTCTGTGGGTCTGATTGCTCCCAGAAGTACTGAAAAGACCGGCGCGAAAGGTCTTCCAGAAAAGCTTCATCGCTTGGCGTGATGCGCGCTGCGAAGGCTGGACTTCTGTCGTAACCTTCCGTGCGCCGCTCTTGCGCTGACAGATCGTGCAGTGGGAACAAACCCAGCAGCAATAAGACTACTACCAGCAAAACAGGACGTCTGTCAGTCGCTACACTTCGTTCCATTGTTTATCGCCCCGATTCGGCGGGTGCGATGTCCCGAAGCAAAGCGTAGGGACATTGCGCTCCGTTGCAATCGGTTGTTTAGATTGCTTTTGCTACTGGTGCCCGGCGGTGATCTTAAAATTGTCAAATACCGCCCGAAAACCTTTCCCTTCTGGTGCCGCACTCATCACGCCGATCTTGCATTTCACTTTCGGCGGGAAATACGCTTCCCGCACAACCTGGTAAGACTTGTTGTCCATCGAATAATGAATCTCCACATAATCGTCCTTCCGGATCAGCTTCAACCAGACATACTTGGATGTTCCCTTTTTGGGAATCACGGACCAGTCTGAAAACTCTCTCGTCACAACGGTGCTGACATTCTCAGTTCCGTTGACAAATTCAATCCCTGTCTTAATCCAAAGTTCTTCATCAATTCTTATCATCAACCCTGCTTGGTCATAAAGAGATCCCCTTGCACCTTAACTGTGGCTGTGAAATCGCCTTCCCGCTCTTGATAGTAGAAGTGTCCGTTGTCTGTGGTATATCCATAGTGAGTGATTCGCCAGAAATCTGTTTTGCTCTCCACTGCAACAGAGATCTTTCCGTCGCTATCTGACCAACTTTTGGGTTGGTTATGCCAACCCATTTTATTACTAGGCACTTGTCCATGACTGGACGGAATGTGGACGAGGATAGTTAGCAGAGACAGCAGAACATACTTCTTCATGTGTCCTCCATATTTCTCAACTTGAACAATACTATTAAGCCCACGGATGCTGCCAAAACAAATCTTGTGCAATCTAACTTCTGATTTAGCCTCACAATCCTCTTTCACGAATTTGCTTCACCTGACATAACGCTCGGCAACTATGTCGGGCGTGTCCAAGTTCTTTTTCTCTCTCAGATTAACAACGAGACGTATGAACTGAGCCATTGACCAGGCAAGCGGCGTCGCTGATCCAGTGCCTTCGCCAACTTCAAATCGCGTCTCGGACCTTGTGGCTTGTCCCAAACCTGCTCCGGCAACATCATTCCTTCATTAGCGAAACCAAGCATCGTGTCGAGCCGCCCGCGTACTTTCCCAAACTCGCCGCGCGCGAGTTCATACTGTCCGCGCGCTCCAGTCAACAAAACCCACAAATGTCCCTTGCCAGTGCATTTTCCGTCCCAATTCCAGGGCCGACCGTCTTCCATTTCACCGTAGCCGTCGCGCACATTTGCCTAGGGTGTCTGTTGTGTAAGTCTTGGAGAGTTGCCACGCGCCGTTTTTCGCCACGTTGATTTGACGAAAAGAAAGCGACCGTGAATTTAACACTTGAACGCTGTGCGTTGCGTTATTGCGTTCTGTTTCGATGGTTTTACTCGTTGGTTGACTACGACAAACTGCAAGGAATGAACATTGGGCATGTCCGCCGTCGGATAAAAGACTTCAATCAAAGAACCGCCTTGCAATGTGAACAAAACTTTTGATTGGAGGGAGTTCGCAGTGCCGATGCCTTGCTTGCCCGCGCTCGTCCACTGCGCATCCTTCCCCGGCTCACCAGTGGTTTCGGACTGCGCCATTGCGTTGCTGCCAAATGGGGATCGTGAATCCGAGTGACAGCCCACTTACCGACGACGACGTCGCCTGGGTTCGCAGCTACTTCATTGATTTCGTGCGTGCGAATGGGCCGTTACCCACAATGCGCATCGGCAGGCAGCCGTATGGTGTTCTACCCGTCACCTCGCTCAACGCTTGGAAGCCACCAACCGGCCAGGAGAATCAACTTAAGCGCGATTCTCACCAAGTGACAGCTATAGTCACACCAACCCGAAAAGGCGTTGCCGGAAACGGTGACGCCCTTTTGCTTAGTCGCCGCTGAATGCAAGCTGGGTCAGTAGCGAGTTTTGCCGCCGTGGTCCAGGGCCTAAAATAATTGTTACCTAACACCACAAATTTAGCTTTACACCGTATTGTACCGACTATTGACTGTAGTTGCTGTCACACTTTATACTCCGAAGGTTCCAATGCGTTCAAGGTTAGAGAAGAGGTTTTATGCAACGCTTCCCCCCGAAAATAGCATTGCGCGGGTTTAGGCCGGGCGCACGCGGCGCGGGCCATGTGCTTGGCGAACTTGAGTCTCTGGTGATGGAGGTCCTGTGGTCGCAGGCAGGGCAAACTGTCAATGAGGTAGAGGAGAGGTTACGCGCTAAGCGGAACATCGCCCATACAACTGTCCTGACTACGCTCGACCGAATGTACCGAAAGGGCTACTTAACCCGCGAGAAGCAAGCCAAGGCTTTCGTTTATTCGCCACGGTACACGCGCAACGAGTTCGGGAGAACGATGGCGCAGGAGGTATTAGGGGCGCTCATTGGACATTCCGCAGAGACTGCAGTTTCGACCTTTGTGGATCTTATTGGTGACGATCCAGGTGCATTAGACCAACTCGAAGCAAGAATTCGTGAGAAACGTCGGCAGACAAAGAAATAACTAGGAAAGGGCGTTTTGCTCGCAAGAACAGTACTGGTCACAGCCATAGAAAACTTCGTTCTCTTCAGCACTTTTATCTCGCTGGGGATCTTCGCGGTTGTTGTAATCGTAAGGCAAATCACCATAAGGGAAATATGGAAGCCTCGAGCTGAATGCGTTGCGCACCTTTACGCTGCCGCGCTCGTGATACCTCCCCTTGCTTCCTTTTGGCTGGTTAGCGCCGCGCTATTGCCACGTCTGTGGATGACGCCGCAGGCCTTCGCCGCTGAGCATTCTGCACCCCTTCACCAATTGCATTTGCTGGGTGAGCTTACGTTCGCGTTGGAGCCTGCGCTTGCATACGCGTTAGTTTCGTTTTTGGTTCTCCTTGCCTCCTTTGCTGCATGGTCCAACCTTCGCGGCTCCTGGCGCGTGAGCAGAGTGATTAGACAGTTGGATGTGCAGGCAGCAGCGCCATCACCCGAGCAAGTCGCGCTGGTGAAGGTGGTCGCGGGGAACGCTGGCCTCTCTGTAGGTTTGGTAATGAGCGAGTATCCAGTCACTTTTGTGTGGGGATTTCGACAGTCAAAGTTAATTCTCTCTTCCGGTCTATTGCGAATGCTTACTTCGGCTGAATTAACCGGGGTGTTGGAGCACGAAGCAGCGCATCATGCCCGGCGGGACAACCTAATCAAATTGCTCCTATCACTGTGCAGCTACTGTTCATTGGCTTTTCCACTTTCGCGCGTAATCATTGGCTGGCGTGCGACCGAGGTAGAGATGATATGCGATGAAGCGGCTGCTGCACGGACCTCACGGCCGTTGGAGATTGCCGAGGCGCTGGTGAAGTTGCGACGGCAAACTCTGGCGAGTCAACTTTCTTCTGAGCCTCTCCCAACTCAAGCTATTGCCTCAAGCTTCGTCTCGGATAGTGCACTGGCATTTCAACGTCGCGTTGGTAGGCTGCTCACGCTCGTAGACGCTCCCGGTTCCATGTCTCCCGCTGGAAATCAATCCTATGCAGCAAGAGCTGGCGCATTTGTTTTTGCAACCAGCCTGGTCACGCTGTCAGCCATTCTTTTTTTCGCTCCACTCTCCGTCCATCACGCCTCGGAAGCTCTCATAGAAATCTTTATTAGTTAAGGACGACCTCGATCGCAATGTCCACAACTTTTCTCCCCTCAAAAACTACCGCCGGTCGTCGGAGCGCGTTGGTTCTTAGCTTCATATTCGCTGTCGTCATATTTGCGGCGTGTGCGTCTTCTCCGAAACCGGAGGCAGAGCACGAAGTAGAAGCGTTAGCGCGCACCGAATTCACCGACCGGATTGAAAACTTTTTTGAATATGAGCCACTGAAAGCGGGCAAGCAAAGCCAGTTTCTAATTCACCTCACGGATCTTTCTGACGGAACGCCAGTCGAGAAGGCTGAGGTAACGTTAACCACTCGGGCGAAAGACGGCGCTGAAGTAATGCAAACCAAAGCGCGGGTCGGCAAAGTAACGGGGATTTACGTCGCCGATGTGGCCATTGCCAACAGCGGCGATTATGAGATCGAGTTTCACGTCAAAAACTCGAGAGTCGACGTACGCATGCCTCTTTCAGATTTTAAGGTGGAGTAAAAACGACTGTGAAAAGCGTTCGAGCAATTACAAGTTTGATGCTGGCACTGGCGTTGCCGGTAACCATTTGCGCGCAAACACCGGCAGCCGACGGGCCGCCGGTCGCCGCCTCTCTGCTACAGGACTATCTCACGCTGGAAGCAGCTACGGAACAGTTTCTGCGAAAGAACCTGACCGTCGAGGCTGCGCGTCTTGAGGTGGGCGTGGCGGAAGCTGAAAGAGTCGGTGCTCGGCTGGGACTGCGACCCGGATTGACGGTGAGCGCGGAGAATCTGCGTCTTTCCGGTCCAACGCCGACCGGCAGACTGTATGAGTTTGGAGTTGCAATGGCGCAGCCGATCGAACTGGGAAACCTCAAAAGTTTGCGCATGGAAGTAGCGGAGCGCACCGTTTCGGTTTCCGAAGCTCGCTTAACGGCAGTACTAAGACGTCAGCTGTTCGATCTCAAACGAACCTACTACGAGTCTGTACTGGCCCGGACTCTACTCGGCATCGAGCAGGAGAACCGCGACAACTCCGAGGGCTTGGTCCGGTTCAACACGGTGCGGTTCGAGGAAGGATTTATTGCGGAAGGGGATCTCCTGAAAGTCCGTTTAGAACGCATCAGATTCGACTTCGCGGTTGCCAATGCAGAGCTTGCCTTCAGAAAGACGAAGATTCGGCTCCTGGAACTGATGGGCGACGCCGAGTTCGGGCGCGCCGCCAAAGTAGACGTAAGCAACCGTCTCCAGTCGCCGACGGTTAACCTTGACCTGGCGCAACTGCGGGAGGCCGCACTGGCCAATCGTCCGGAAGTAAAAGTGGCTGAAGCCGAAGGGGCGTTGGCCGAGTCCTCGATCAAACTCGAGCGATCCCGTGCGCGAGGTGAGGTGACTCCATACGTTGGTTACAAGAGGGTGGGTGTGGACAACACGGTTCTGGCCGGAGTGACCGTGCCGCTACCTTTTGGAAATCGCAATCAATCCGGCATCGCTCGCGCTGAAGCTGAACAAAAACTAGCGGAAACAAACCTGCGCTTTGTTCGCAATCGCGCTTTCGCGGAAGTCGAAGCTGCGTTCCGAGCTTATGAGACTGCGCGCGAACAGGTGAGAGCTTATGAAGCGGGTCTCTTAAGGCAAGCCGACGAGTCTCGGGAGATTCAGCTTGGAGCTTATCAGGAAGGCGTCGCTGAATTAATCACGTTGATTGAAGCGCAGAAAACCAGAACCGAGATCCGGGCCAACTACTACCGCGCAGTTTTCGATTACTACACGAGCATCTTCCAGCTGGAGTTGGCAACCGGCACGGATATCAGACTATGAGCACACCGAACGACGCCGATGAAGGGCGCACCGAAGAAGCGAAGGCGCGGGTCACTCACGAAGAGACGTTCAGCAGCACTGATCGCAACAGCGGTGCTTCACGCCGCAAGCAGGTGATGATCGTCGCTGCAGCAGCGATTGTAGCAATGGTCACCATTCTGTTCGCGTTCCTTTGGCTGCGTCCCACAAAGGAAGTGAAGACGGAAGCGCCTGCTACCGCCGGCAACACTGGAACAGTGAAGTTTCTGATGGAGCAGCAGTGGCTGATCCGGATGAAACTAGCCCGGGCAGATGAGCAGACAGTGGCGCGGCAGATTACTGCGACGGGGCGTGTCGTTCCGGCGGCGAACAAGCAGGCCGTAATCGCTCCACCTGTGGGCGGCATCCTTGCCGGCGGACAAATTCCGCGCATTGGGCAGCGCGTGGCGCAAGGGCAGACCATCGCCGTCCTGCAACAAACCGCGACCTCCGCTGAGCAGGCGCAGGTGCGCGCGGCCAGTGCGTCAATCGGTCTCGAGAACGCGCGGCTTGAAGCTGATCGCCGCACGGCTGCCGGTGAGGTTGAATCAGCACGTGTTCGGCTCGATATAGCTCAAAAGGAAGCTAACCGCGCGCAACGTCTCTACGAACGTAAAGCTTTTTCAGAGCGACAGCTTCAGGCCGCAGAGGCCGATCTAGAGTCGGCGAAAGCAGTTTATGACGCCGCCGTTAAACGTCTGGAAGCGCTTACCTCAACGCGATCCGTTGCAGCGGCCCGAGCGAATGTCGGTAGCGCCAATGCGAGTTTTGCGGTCCGCGCTCCTCTCAGTGGTTACGTTACGAAAGTCAACAAGTCTATCGGTGAGCAGGTCGCACCCGGTGAAGCGATTCTCGAGATCAGTAACCTGGATACCGTGTGGGTGGAGGCACCCATCTTCGAGCGTGACTTAAACCGTCTCGGCGGCGGAGCGGGTGCTACCTTCACCACCGCCGCCTATCCGGGCGAGGAGTTTCGCGGCACAGTCGTGGACATCGGCGCAGTGATTAATGAAGCGACGCGCGCCGCTACGGTCGTCTTTCAAGTGCCAAATGGCGGACGTGCCCTGCGGATCGGAATGCAGGCGAACGTGAGCTTAGACGCCGGCGAGGCGGTGACGGCGATGATGATACCCCGCTCGGCGGTGCTTGATAACGAAGGCAAAAAGATCGTCTATGTGCTGCTTTCTGGCGAAGAGTTCCAGCGCCGCGAGGTCACACTCGGTGATGAGTACGGAGACAAGGTGGCCGTACTCTCTGGTCTCAACAAAGGCGAGCGTGTTGTGACCCAGGGGGCGTATCAACTCAGGTTGCAGGAACTTAAGCCGGCGGATGCGGGTGTGCATTCGCACGAAACTTAGTGTCCTGTATCTAAAGTGTGCCGACAAATCCGTCGAGGCCGGGAATGAAGATGCTCAATTAATTGATACGCACCCCAATCCCGTAGGGATGGAATGTTTATAGCCTTGAAAAATCCATTTAGCGCGGGAAGAGAGCGAAATGTGGAGTGCGTTTCGCGTCTGTTCGTGTGATTTCGCGGATCGTTCTTAGTACTTCAGCAGCCTGTGCGTCGGTAAGAAGTAAGAGCATGCTAAATAAAATTATTCAGTGGTCGCTCCAC
>JBGTLM010000312.1:0-8675 GCA_041744135.1 Pyrinomonadaceae bacterium | reverse complement strand
TCCGCAAAATCTGGAAACTGCGCATCGACTTGAAGCGATTGTGAGAACTGCCGGCGCCGTTCCGGCCACGATTGCTATCCTGGGTGGGAAACTCTGTGTGGGGCTGAATGAAAACCAGTTAAGGCACATTGCTGAAACTGAAGGTATCAAGAAAGTCAGTACCCGAGATCTCCCCATCGCCCTAGCCCGCCGCTGGGATGGCGCTACGACAGTAGCCAGCACTATCTGGATCGCCCACCGGGCGGGTATTCAAGTCCTGGCTACGGGAGGTATTGGAGGCGTTCATCGCGGGTCGTTGCCCGACGTCTCGGCTGATCTGCCAGAGTTGTCGCGCACTCCGATTGTGGTGGTTTGCTCCGGCGCAAAAATCGTTCTCGATCTTGCGGCGACCCGCGAATGGCTGGAGACACACGGCGTGACAGTCGTTGGTTATCAATCTGACGAGTTGCCGGCATTTTATACACGGAAAAGCGGACTGAGCGTTGATGCCACAGTGCATTCGGCTAAAGAAGTGGCGGAGTTGGTGAAAGCTCAGCGAGCCTTCGCCATTGAAAGCGCACTGCTCGTTGCCGTGCCGATAACCGCCGCCGCAGAAGTGCCTTCGGAGTTGCTTAAAAGGTTGTTAGACGATGCTGTAAAAGAAGCTGAAAAAAGCCGGATAAGCGGACGCGAAGTAACACCTTTTCTGCTGTCTCGAATGGCCGGGCAAAGCGGTGGAGCGACCCTGCAGGCCAACATCGCGTTGCTGGAAAACAACGCTCGCGTTGCCGCAGAGATAGCGTTAGCCTTGGCTGCGAAATAGTGGCAACCTGTTTAATTGTCTTGAGCCACGGAGCAGCTTCTTGTCCTGCGTCTGTGCTGCGGGTGGAGTGTGTTACTCTATATGTCCAAACCGATCGAACATTTCAGGAGGATCCCATGGCAGACGAGAAAGAGACCTGTAAGAATCCCGTGTGTGGTTGTGCCCCAAAAAGTGATGGTAAGTACTGCGGCGCCTCATGCGAAGGCTCAGGGCAAACCATCGAAATTGATTGCGACTGCGGCCATCCGGAGTGCGGCGGAGACTTCTAACTCAACGAGCCATCTTTCGGTCAAGAGAGGCGCATCACGCTCCTCTTTTCATTTGTCGGGGTGCGGCTTTGTTCGGTGACTGAAGTAAGATGGTGCACCGCCTTTAGTCTCTTTGCCTTGGTGGATGTCACAGACTGAAGTCTATGCCACGCGCATTGGCTTCGTTGCTCTACCAATGAAGTAAGTATCCATGAACAAGTTTTGGACCTCGATTTCTCCCGCAAGTTGACGAAGATCCTCGAGGATATCGATATCCGGATTTCCCAGAACGGTCAGCTTCAGAAACGACGTTAGTGTTTTAATTCTTGTTCGTGTCCGTTCCTGTGATTTCGCGGATCGTTCGGTTCTCACGACTAGGCAAACGATCAACGAAATAACACGAAGCACCACCAAATGAGGATCAGAAAATGACCAATGAAGAGTGTCAAATGACAAATGGAAAATGAATCCGGCTACCTCCCCGCGAGCTTCAGAAACTGGCCTGCCAGTCTGGGACCAGTTCCCTCGTCTTCGTGTTTGAAAAAGACATAAGCATCATTCCAATTTTGATCCCCAACGCGTTTGAACCATTCCGCGAGGTTCTCTTCGAGATAGTTGACGCGCCGCAGTCGCAGGTAACCCCAATCAGCAGTTTTGTCGATATGCGATACCGGCAAATCGTCGGTATCTGAAATACAGAGCGCGTGGTTCTTACGCGACAGCAACTCCAACACATCATCGTCAAACCAGGTCGGATGGCGAAACTCGAATGTGGCTTTGGTATCGTTTGGCAGGCAGGCGAGAAACGCTTCGAGTCGGGAGAGATCTTTCTTCATGTTTGGTGGCAGCTGAAACAAGACCGGGCCCAGCCGATCCGCCAGCGCTGCGGCAGTATCGAGGAGATACCTGGTTTCGTCTTCAACGTTCTGGAGGCGTTTGAAATGGCTGATTCTCTGCGAAGCTTTAACCGAAAACTTGAATCCGGCAGGTACTTGTTCTTTCCAGTTCTCGAGCGTGTTCTTTTGCGGCAAACGATAGAAAGTGTTATTGATTTCAACAGCCGGCAAACGGGTCGCGTAGTACGCGAGCATCTCTTTGGCCGGAAGTTTCTCCGGATAAAAACTGCCCTTCCATTCCTTGTAACTGTATCCGCTGGTGCCTACGTAGAGCGTCATTCTACTTTCCAAAAACATTTCGGCGTCAGGAAAATCAAGGCTTGAGTGATTGCTTGATGAGAATGTTGGTTTTGTTATCTTCGGTGGCAATAGTCAAGGTTACGTTCTGGTTCCGTAAGACGAAACTCGTAGATGTAAGCCGCATTCTCTTTGTGGGTTTAAGACTTGCGTCGTACCAAGCCAGGACTCGGTCAAGAGAATCGCCTGTCTGCAATTGAATTGCCCGGCCCTCATCGCTTGTCATCTCCACAACCGTCTGCGACCCCGGGTAAATCAGAGCGGCGTTGTCGCTGGTCGCGCTATGGCTCCTCATCCTGACGATAGCAACGGATGAGACGATTCCAATGATGACGATCAGGACTATGCCTCCGCCTATTGCAGCAGCAGGTAGCCGGCCTCGCGGCGGAAGCGTATCGGCGCGCATGCTCGCAGCAACTGAATTGTGCGCTGGATTGCTGATGGAACGCGGGTCAGGGCTGGTGGGTCTTGGATCCAGGCGCTGGGTAGTGACGTTCCCGACTCGTTCATTCAGGGTGAGCGTTGGTTCTTCTGACGTGTCTACGGCACGGCGTGGCGTCACCGTCACGCCGCATTGACGGCAGAAGTTTGCGTCTGGGAGTAGCTCGGCGCTGCATGCGGAACATCTGGGAACGCTCATTACGAGACAAAATACCGCCGGCATTTGTTTTGAGCAAGCATCGATCTGTCAGAACGGGTTGCGGTAGAGGCTTCGTGAAACCCAAAAGGGGCCTCCAGTAAATTGCAGTCAGGAAGGTGGACCCTGTCCCCGCCTCAAGCTGAAAAACCACTCGGCAAGAGTTGGAGAGGTTGATTTGCTGGTAGCTGCGCAGCCCCCGAAGCGGCGAGCAAATATCAACTGGAACTTTTTCGCCTGTAATAAAATCAACAACTTACAGGCGAGTTTCTAGTGATGAACTTCAAGATTGAGGCGGGGACAGGGTCCACCTTCCTGACTGCAATTTACCGGAAGTTGTCTTTGGGTTTCACACCGCTGTCAGGCTTCCAAGTTCGCCGGCCGAGCCTCATTGTCGGCCGCGCGCTTTTCGTGATACACAGAGCGACAAACGTAGCGCTAGTATAATCAATCGCCCGCAAACCTTTCCCGAGGAGTCATCGTCAGAACCTATGTCCACGGTCAACACCAATATCGAATCACTGTCCCATGAAGAGCGCGTGTTTCCGCCGCCCGCGCAGTTCTCACAAGAAGCGCACCTCAAATCGATGGTGGAATTGGAAAGCCTTCGCCGAGAAGCGCACGAGCATCCGGAAGAATTTTGGGCTCGCATGGCCGACGAGCTTCATTGGTTCAGGAAGTGGGACACAGTTTTGCAGTGGGAGCCTCCTCATGCCCAGTGGTTCGTTGGGGGCAAGATAAACATTTCCTACAACTGCCTCGACCGCCATCTCTCCACCTGGCGTCGCAACAAGGCCGCACTAATTTGGGAAGGCGAGCCCGGCGACACGCGTACGCTGACGTATCAGCAACTGCATCGGGAAGTCTGCTGTTTCGCGAATGTGTTGAAGCGCGCAGGAGTCCAGCAGGGCGACCGGGTCGCACTTTATATGCCGTTGATTCCCGAGCTGGCCATCTCCATGCTGGCGTGCGCCCGAATTGGCGCTACTCACTCGGTTATCTTCGGAGGGTTCTCCAGCGCGGCTTTAATAGATCGGATCAATGACGCAGCCTGCAAGCTCGTGGTGACTGCTGATGGCGGGTGGCGACGTGGCTCTGAGGTGAAACTGAAAGTCGCGGTTGACGAAGCCCTCAAACAAACACCGTCGGTAGAAGCATGTATTGTCGTGCGCCGAACGGGCGTGCCTATCCACATGGAAGCGGGGCGAGATCACTGGTGGCACGAGATCATGCAAACTGTTGATGCTAACTGTCCGGCTGAAGACTTGGACAGCGAGCACCCGCTTTTCATTCTCTACACCTCAGGAACGACGGGAAAGCCGAAAGGCATTTTGCACACGACGGCCGGTTACCTGCTGCAGACTCACCTGACGACGAGGTGGGTATTCGATCTCAAAGATGAAGATGTCTACTGGTGCACGGCCGATATTGGTTGGGTCACAGGTCACAGTTACGTCGTTTATGGCCCACTTTCAAACGGCGCGACCGTCCTCATGTACGAAGGCGCTCCTAACCATCCTGAGCCGGACAGGTTTTGGAGCATCGTTGAGCACCATCGCGTGAACATCCTTTACACCGCCCCGACCGCAATTCGCGCGTTCGTAAAATGGGGTGAGCAATGGCCCCTGAAACATGACCTCAGCAGTCTGCGTTTGTTAGGCACGGTCGGCGAGCCAATCAATCCCGAAGCCTGGATGTGGTATCGCGAGGTAATTGGTAAACGTGTTTGTCCAATAGTTGACACGTGGTGGCAAACTGAAACCGGCTCGATCATGATCACGCCGCTTCCGGGAGCTACTGCTACCAAACCCGGGTCCGCTACTAAGGCTTTTCCGGGAATTGAGGCTGACGTGATGACCAGAGACGGCAAGCCTGTCGGCGCCAATGAAGGTGGATACCTGGTGATCAAACGACCATGGCCTTCGATGCTCAGAACGATCTGGGGCGATGATGAGCGCTACCGTGAACAGTACTGGTCGCAGATTGACGGCATTTACTTCGCCGGCGACGGCGCGCGAGTGGACGAGGATGGCTACTTCTGGATCATGGGGCGCATCGATGACGTGATTAACGTCAGCGGCCACCGGCTGGGAACCGCGGAGGTGGAAAGCGCGTTGGTATCGCATGCGGCGGTGGCAGAAGCAGCAGTGGTGGCACGTCCTGATGACTTAAAAGGATCTGCCATCATTGCTTTTGTCACGCTGGAAGGTACATACACTCCATCGGATCAGCTAAAGGAGATCTTGCGAACTCATGTCACCAAAGAGATTGGCGCGCTCGCACGCCCGGAAGAAATACGCTTCAGCGATATGCTCCCAAAGACCCGCTCCGGCAAGATCATGCGGCGCTTGTTGCGTGAGATTGCTGTCAGCGGCTCAGTTGCGGGCGACGTGACTACACTTGAAGATTTGTCGGTGCTAGAGAAGTTGCGAGTTGAAGAGGAATGAGCATTTTCCTTAGTTAGATGAATACTTTTCGACGGGGGTAGTGCGTCGTAGCCATTAAAGTAAGTGTTCCGCCGGAACGTTTGGGATCCTTCGAAGTCTAAGATCTCGATCTGGTGAAGAATCGCTGCCAACTTTACCGGAACCGAGAGCGTTAGCGACCTGATCCTATACTCAACCTGGTTATGGCTTCCGGAAGTTCTGACCCAGGATCATGGTGCATGTTGAGCTTATGTTCCGGTCGCTACCGCTTTCGGTTCGGTACGGCCTAAAAGATCGAGCTAAAGCACAACATTCGCTAAGCGACGCAAGACAGGCAGGAATATTCCTGCCAGTTTTTACGAAAGCGTTATAAACTCTGCGGTACCAGATAGCCTTGCCGATAAGGAGTTGAAGTGATGCCTCGCCAAACGGAAGTCGACCCCCGCTCAGGCCCTCGTTACTTAGTGAGTTTTGAAGTGCGCGCGGAATGGGACGAGCCCGGTGGGGCTCATATTCTCTCGGAGGGAACAACAGAGAATGTCGGGCCCGAAGGGACCCTCGTACACCTGCCAAAAAAGCTTCCCGACGTAGGCAGCCGCGTGAGGCTGGAGGTGCAAAGTGACGACGGTAAAAAGCTACAGGTCATTGCCGAGGTACTGCGCATCGAACGCAACCCCGGGCATCCCCTGGCCGCGCTTCAACTACTGGGCGAGACTGACGAATGGCGGGGCTTGATCTGGGAGCCTGCCGCGCCTCGCGTCGCCTCTCCCATGCCAAGCGAGAGCGATGAAGACGAAGAAAGTGAGGATGATGACGAACTAACCAACTAAAGGGTTTTTTCATGAAAATCCCCCCGACTACTTTGCCGGATTATGACCGGCGCAAATACCCCCGTTACTACGTCAGTTCGCTGCTAACACTCGCCGTCGAGGATGAAAGCTTGAGAGAATCAATCGGACTTGGCGAGCCAGGAGATATCAGCCTGGGCGGGCTTCGGGTACGCAACCTTCCTGCCTGTCCCCGTGTCACGGTAGGCGATCGGCTCGGGCTATTACTGGTGGATCGAGAAGACGCTTTATCGCTGCGGGCTGAAGTGGTGCATCGGGGAACTAAGGACACCTTTGGCGTCGAATTTCGTGACCTGAGTCCTTCCGAAAACCGCGCCTTGCGCGGCGTCATCATGCGACTACCCTGACGGCAGGTCGAAATTAGTGACCAGCAAAGAGGAATCCAAAGACTTAGCCAGAACCGCCGCGAAAGCCGGGGTCGAGGCGTCGTGGCACCAGACCCGCGTAATCCTGCGCGTGATCGTCATCGTGCTGGTGGTGGCAATTACGCTTTGGATACTCGTCAAGCTAACGGGCCTGATTCTGCTCCTCATCCTCTCCGTCTTTTTCGCCTATCTTGTCTCGCCCCTTGTGGACTTTATGCGACGCCCCATTATCATCTCGGGACGCCCCCGGGTAATGCCCCGCCTGCTGGCTATTTCACTCGCTTACATCATTCTCATCGGATCCATTTTTATAGCCATTTACCTGCTGGTACCGCGTCTGGGCAGTCAGTTTCCGGAGTTTGCTCAGCAGGCTCGTGGTTATTGGAGAGACTTTGGCGCCAGTACGGAGCGACTGAATGATTACCTGCGGCAGCGATTGCCTCCGCCGGTCGTGGAGGCGATAAATAGCGAGGTGCCACGGGTAGTTGAACGAGTCAGGGGAACGTTCGGCCTGGTAGTCGAACACATGATCGGTTGGCTCGCTTACATACCGTGGTTAGTCCTGATTCCAATCCTGAGTTTCTTCTTCTTGAAAGACGCTGAAGGTTTTCGAAATTCCGCGCTACAGATGCTCCCGCGCGGACGGTGGCGCTGGCGCGGCGACGAGTTTTTTCAAGACATAAGCGGTGCCCTGGCAGCCTATGTCCGCGCTCAATTGACCGCTTGTTTGTTTATCGGAATTGTTTGCTCGATTGGCTTCGCGCTGCTAGGTCTTCCCAGCCCCTTAGTGCTGGGTTTCATAGCCGGTATTTTCGAATTCGTTCCACTCGTTGGCCCACTGCTGATTGCCGTGCTCGCCGCGTTTGTGGCCACTCTCCATGCTGGTTCGTTCTCGGCCCTGATGGTTATTCTGTTTCTTGGCGTGCTGCGCATAGTGCAGGACTACGTCGTCTACCCCAAACTGATTCGTCAGGGTATACATCTTCATCCCCTGGCGGTGATTATCGCGATTCTCTCCGGAGCCGAACTGGCCGGAATTGCCGGAATCTTCCTCGCAATTCCAGTAGTGGCAATTCTTACGGTAGGTTACCGCCATTGGTTGGAACACCGGGGCAGCGAGGGCCTGGCAGATATTCTCGAAACCACGACCGCAGAACCTGAAGTCGACGCCTCCGCTGCGCTCCTTATGGAAACTTCTGGAGACATGGATCATCCGCACACAAACATCACTCCAGAAGATATGGCTCGCAGCCGCCCGGACCTCAGAACAGGCGAACTGAAGATGCCGATTGAGTGATCCTCAGAATTTAGTTCTGAAGTCGCACTGATACGATTGTTTTATTTTCCATTCATCATTTTCGTTTGTCATCGGAAGCCCGCGAAGCGTGGCGACAGCAGAGAGCCTGGGGGTGGAGCGCAGCGAAGCCCCAGGACGATGAGCAAATAGATTCAATCAGCCCGCGACAGCGGGCGACGGCAGATCAAGAATAATTTTTCATCAGCGAGGTCGCTTTTGTACCGATGCCGCCCGCTTCGCGGGTTAAAGAACTCAATTGTCCTGGGGCTCACGAGGCTGTGGTCAAAACTCAGAATAGAGGATGATCCGCAAACCTTAAAGAGCTTCGAGCGGTCGCCGCTCAATACAGAACCGCGAGCGATAGCGACCGGATCCTAAACTCAATTCATCTTAACTGCGGTTTTTACTGGGCGTTGAGTGCTGGGATCCGGTCGGTACCGCTCGCGGTTCTGTATCAAAGCAGGGCCCTGCACCATGTAATTAGGTCGTGAAGTACCTTCCACGCTGAGTCTTGACACGGGCTCTCACGCCCCAGGCTTCATGCTTGTCGCCGCGCTTCGCGGGCTTCCGATGACACATGAAAAATGATCTGAGACACAGACCGAAGTCTGTGCCACTCACCTGGCATCACTAATGAGCACAACATCATTGGTCCAGAAGCCGCGGGAGAGCAAGACGCAGCCGTCTGGAGAGAAATCAAAAGAATAGAACTGTTCTTTTGTGAACTCTGTGAGCTGCTTCGTGGGGCTGGAATCAAAAGACTGGAGCATAAGATTGGTTACGCCGTTGCGGAAATCAATGAAGAGTACACCGCTCCCATCTTGCGTCCAGTGGATAACGCTGTTTGCGTTGGCGGGGC
>JBGTLM010000311.1:0-4537 GCA_041744135.1 Pyrinomonadaceae bacterium | reverse complement strand
GCGAGTTCCTCATCACCAAGAGTGCGGCCAGAGGCTTCCTGATCGGATGGCAACGTCAACAATTTTTCCTGAGGTGCCAAAGTTAGACTCATGTTCTTTCCTTTTGAGAAACAAAATGTGTGATTTGATAGTCAGAGGTGGTCGAGCCGTCAGACGAAAGATTACCTGCGAGAGATTCTCTATGAGAACCGGCGCTGCTAGGACGTATGCGCTGAGCTAATAAACGAGTCAGAAGCTTGAAATGTCCGGCAATGGTTCTCAGGATCTTCATCTTCGAATACCCGAAGAGGCGCACTTCCAGTGTTGCCGGGTACTCAACGATCTTTGATCCACAAAGGTCCAGCTTTCCAAGCATTTCCGCAACGCCGAGAAACCCATTCTGCTTGAGATCAAGATTGATCACAGCGCTTCTTCGATAAACGCGAAAGCAGCTGGTGTAAGTGAAAAGCTTTTGCCGGAGCACCTGCCGGTAGAGAAAAGACGACGCCTTTGAGAGCGCCAGCCGCCAACTCGGCACGTTGCGCACTTCCCCTTGTGGATGGTATGGAGAAGCGGTCACCATGTCGACGCCCTCGCCCAACTGCGGAATCATGTTTCGCAGCTCATGTGGGTCGTAGGTGCAATCGCAGTCAATGGAACAGACGATCTCGGTGTTGGCCTGACGAATTCCGTTGAGGATCGCGGCGGCCACACCGAGGTTATGTGTGTGCCGGAGAAAAGTACATTCCGGCCTTATGCCGAAGTGTTGCTTTAAGCAGTCCCACGTTCCATCCGTGCTGCCGTCATCTACAAAAATGAAGCGCAACTCGTAATGGTTTTCAAGCGAGGCGACAACACTCTTCAGAGTATTTGATAGATACGGCAAGGCGAGTTTTTCGTTGAAGCAAGGTACGATAACGCTCACGGGCGTCTTACCAGATGAAGCATTGCTTCTGGTCGACTTCTGCACATCTTGCGGAGCCAGGCGAACTTCATCGCGGTGGTAAACTTCTGAGACAAGCCTGGCGCCGGATGCTTGAATAATATCTTGAACAGTGCTTAGCCCGAGATACTTGGCGATGCCGACAAAGCTGTATGTCTTAAAGTATTCTTCAAGAAAGCGCGGCATCTTATCGAGGTTGCGGTATTGGCGAATCTTCTCCAGCCTGGAAGCCGCGCTAATCCTTGGTTGCTCCGTGTCAAGCTCCCAGATGTGGAAATACATAATAAACGGAGCGTCGTAGGCGCCATGCCAATGTTTAACAGCTCGCTTGACAAGCGGGTGAGGGAATTGGCGGAAGTAGTTTCCACCGGCAATGGGCATTAACCATCCTAAGAAGTTATAAGATGGTAAAGGGAATTCCCACAGCTCCTTTTCACCGAACGTAAGACGATGGGCAAAACGGCGCTGGGGCGCGGCGCGAAAAGCTTTGGAAGTTATGACGAAGCTGGAATCGTAGGCGTACCCTTCCTCGGCGAGAAACTGCAGTACCCATAGGTCATCGGGTGCAAACCATCGCTGAGACGAACGATAACCAAGAATTTTCGTTCCGCTCGCTCGTTCCAAGGCTTCGCGCGAACGAACGAGATCTTCACGGAGCTCGGCGGGCGGCATTTGGATGATGTTGCGCTGGTAGTACCCTCGGCTGGCGATTTCATGCCCGCGGCTTTGCACTGCCCTGACAATTTCAGGATACCTGTCCGCAATCCAACCCAGCACAAAAAACGTGGCCTTGATATTGAAGCTGTCCAAGAGGTCGAGGGCTTTGTATGTGTTTTGTTCAAAGCGCTGTTCGAAGCGATACCATTGCTTCCGCTGAACTGTCGCATCAAAGGCTCCGGTTTGAAAGTAATCTTCTAACAGCACGGTCAGAAGATGCTGTTTCGGAGGAACCGGCCGCAGATCGCTCATCTTAGCTCACCCTCCGTTCTTCGGTTCGTTGTCGGCGCGTTACGTTTAACAATTGCGCAATGATCGACGCGATTTGTTTGCCGCTGTCCCCCTGACCGAATGGGTTTTGGACACTTTTAACTTCATTGGCCCAGCTGCCAGCCTTGTACGCTTCACTTAGCATGCTCCTCAGATTCTCAGGTTGAAGCCCGACGAGCCGCGCGACACCCGAATCCAATACCTCCGGGCGCTCGGTGTTTTCCCGAAGAATGAGGAGCGGTTTTCCCAGAGTGGGAGCCTCCTCCTGCACCCCTCCTGAATCCGAAACGATCAGCCAAACGCATTTCAGTAACATAATGAAATCGACATAGTCGAGCGGCTCAATGAGATGAATCCGTGGATGATCAGAGAGAATGCTGGTGGCTTGATCGACAACAGTCGGATTCGGATGCACGGGGAAAATAAGCGCTACGTCTCTATGGACTTCGACGAAATCGCGGAGAGTTTGAAGATTGTGAGTCATCACCACGCCGAAGCTTTCACGTCTGTGTGTCGTCAAAACAATCTTTTTGAATCCTTCTGTCGCGTGAAGTAGTTTTTCAACGGCGGGTGTTAGGGTGCAGCGTTCAAGAACGCTGTTGAGCGAATCTATAACCGGGTTTCCGGTAACAAAAACATTTGCTCGCGTCACCCCTTCGGCCAGCAATGTTTCACGATTACCGGGCGTCGCGGCGAAGTGGTAAGTTGCCAGGCGCGTAATGAGGGTGCGGTTCATTTCCTCCGGGAAAGGACTTTGAGGATTTCCGGACCTTAGACCAGCTTCAACGTGGGCGACCGGGATTCCCCGGTAAAATCCGGCCAGCGCGCCCGCCATTGTCGTGGTCGTATCTCCCTGAACCAAAATTAGTTCAGGCTTCTCTCGGTCCAAGATTGGATCTAACGATGCGAGCACTCGCGAGCAAGTTAGATTAGACGTCTGATTGGGTTGCATGACCTGCAAATCTTTATCAATCCGCATACCGAACAAACGGATCAAGGGATAGAGCAGGTCGGTATGCTGGGCTGATGTGACATTCACTACTTGGAATGTTTCACCATAAGCTTCAAGCTGCCTGATGACGGGAGCTAGCTTTATCACTTCGGGACGAGTGCCAAATACGGCAAGAAGTTTTCTGCTTGATCTTCTTCTCCGCCCTATCGAAACTGCAACAGGTTTAACCGATTGAGGTAAGATTATGTTTGTTGCTCTACCGCTCATTATGTTCATACCTGGGAGGTGAGCTGACCTGATCTGGGTGCATCACTATTTCGTTAAGCTGCCCCAGAACCTTTGAGAACCACGGGTACAGTCTTTGCCAAGATCTTCAGATCAAGGCTGAGCGACCACTCATCAATGTACTTGAGATCTAGTTTGACCCAGCGGTCAAAATTAGTGTTACTGCGGCCGTTGATTTGCCAAAGACAGGTGAGGCCTGGTTTGACGGTGAAGCGGCGCATCAGCCATGCCTCTGAGAAGCGGGCAACGTCGCGGAT
The DNA here is from genome assembly GCA_041744135.1 of Pyrinomonadaceae bacterium. Lineage (GTDB taxonomy): Bacteria > Acidobacteriota > Blastocatellia > Pyrinomonadales > Pyrinomonadaceae > PSRF01. The sequence goes on along the minus strand of JBGTLM010000311.1, from coordinate 1,134 downwards.
GGGTAAAGGGCGCGGGCCGACGAGTGACATGTCACCACGCAGGACATTAATTAGCTGCGGGAGCTCGTCGATTGATGTTTTTCGCAAGAATTTCCCTAGCTGTGTGATTCTTGGATCATCCTTGATTTTAAACACAGGTCCGGTGACCTCATTTTTGTGCTCCAAGGACTTTTGCATCGTCTCGGCATCAAGTACCATCGTGCGAAACTTATACATCTTGAAGGGGCGTTTGTTCCGGCCGTGGCGGTTTTGGATGAAAATGATCGGGCCCCGGCTGGTCAGCTTAATTGCGACTGAGGTTAAAACCATGATCGGTGAGAAAATAATCAAGCCAGCCAAGCCTCCTATCACGTCGATCATACGTTTTATCATTAGGCGGTAATCGTCGTGAGCCACCTTCATAGTAACTACCGAGAAATTCTCCGTCTGCTCATAGCGCGGCTTCGCAAGTGAAAACTGAAAGATGTCCGGCAGGTACTTGGATTCAACCCCGATCCTTTCACAAGTCTCTATGGTGCTCTGAATTTGGTGGTAACAAGACTTGACCGGCAGTGCGATGAGCACCTCATCAACTACACGAGTCATCAAAATCTCCTCCAGTTGCTCTAAGGTGCCAAGAGTTTGGCGACGAACTTCAGCGGGCACCGGATGATTGTTGCTTGAATCCACGAAACCGAGGAATATGTAGCTGGTGTCTGGCATTCTGGACAGAGCTCGGTAAAGGTCTAGAGCTCTTGGGCCGCTTCCGACGATGATCCGGTGCCGGGCTTGCCTGCCCAAGGCAACACCGCTGGTTAGTGCTCGAGTAAAGAACCGTGCGAATACGGCGGCGGCTGTAGCAACAAACCAGAAGAAAAGGACGGCTCGAAAGCTGAAAGCACCGGTGACGCTGATAATTGGAAATAGAAGTACGAAGACGCTGCCGAGGGAGCACGCTTTGATAATGCGAAGGGCTTCATCTCTATGCCTTTTTGTCCCATCGAGATTGTACAGTCCTAGAAAGCGGAAGATACTGGTCCACACCAGGGAGAAGAGTCCCAGCAGCAAGACGTTCTTTACTGTTACGCGCAGGGCAAAAAATTCTTCTATGGTGCTCGGCAGAGTATAGAAGTTCGTTGCCATGAACACGCCGAG
>JBGTLM010000310.1:0-17756 GCA_041744135.1 Pyrinomonadaceae bacterium | reverse complement strand
AGGGACGGAAGCGGAATATGGCCTCTTAAGCGAGCCTGGGAAATGGTTCGCCCTCGGAGGATAGATTGTGCAAAATACATCGGGTGGGGTTGGAAAGAGCCAAATACACACATTTACATCGAATATCTGAAAGAACATTTTAAAGACTTAAGATTCGTCCTTATCATGCGGCACGGGCTAGACATGGCTTATAGTGATAATCAGCAACAACTCTTTAACTGGGGACGGCTCTTCGGTGTGGAGATCCCGAATTCAGCCAAGTTGTTACCCAGAGCTGCGTTGGAGTATTGGGTGAGAGCAAACCGAAGGGCAATTGCTCTCGGCAGGGAGATGGGGGATGACAGATTCCTGCTGCTCGACTTTGATAAGCTATGTGCTTCACCACAACCGGAAATCGAAAAACTTATAACTTTTCTTGGGCTAGATACCGGAAAGGTTGATAGCGCCGGCTTATTCAGTCTGTTCAAGGTTCCAGATTCAATAGGGCGTTATCGGGAGCACGATCTATCGATTTTTGATCCCAGAGATATAGAGGCGGTACGTGAATTTGGTTTTACAGTTGAAATCTAATATCTACCTGATTCCCCATAGATTGGAAATTACGTTAGAGCCGAAAAGACAATGGGACCCCAAGCTGTCAAAGTTCATAAAAACGATAACATGTGCTGCGGAATACATGCTGCAAGTAAAGACTTTTCATACTATGTAGATTACTTACAGAATTGAAGGCGACGATAGATGTTTTAGGTTCCTAAAACTTGGGCCCCTTCCTGCGTCAGTTGACATGCTCAGTCAACTATCACCGCCGACGTACAGGAAATAGTCAAAGCGAGCGCTACGGTGTCGCCGGCCGATATAAACCTTTGCTGATCTTGCCGATGAGTTAAGGCTGACGGACCTCACCTAAACGCCTGCATTCGTGAGTTCTTACTATGCAAGCTTTCAGGTGTGCGGCGGCCCACTATAGCTGCTGGCAAAACAATCATAAGCTTCAGAATTTGGTGTGTGAATTTGATGTCCATTCTGCCTCAGTATCTAAGATTGTGGCCTGTCATTCTTGCCATGGCCGCCATGCTTCTATTGACGCTTTTACCTCAAATACGGTTGTGGCTTGTGAGGGGAGAGGACTGGCGAGTTCCCTATGTGGATTATAGAGGGGATCAGTTAGTATATGCTGCCTACGTCAATGCTCTGGTTGATGGACGTCCTCGGCGCAACGACCCTTATACCGGGCGAGACGATCAACCCGGCGCGCCAGCTCCGGAAACATTCTTATCAATACAGTTTGTTCCAGCCTACACTCTGAGTTTAACAGCACATACACTTCATATGTCGACGTCCGACGTGTTTGTTTTGTTAAGGTGTGTCGTTGGACTAGCCTCTATCCTTGTGCTGTTTTGGTTGATCTGGGCTGTGACAAGTGATGATTCGCTAGCTGCAGTCGGGGCACTAAGTGTGCTTTGCTTGGGCACGGTAGTCACCTCATACGGGCCTGTGCGCTTCCTTCTACCTACCCCATCGGCGCAAATTTCTTTGCCATTCTTACGCCTGTATGAACCTGCGTTTGGATTTCCCTTCTTTTTCGTTTTCTGCATTATAGTCTGGTACATACTAACTCGCGCCCGAAGACGTATTGCTTACCTGTTAGTAATTATAGCGGGTCTCACATTTGCCCTTCTTTTGTTTTCATACTTTTACCTATGGACCGCTGCCGCTGCTTGGATCGGTTGTCTCTTTCTCCTGTGGCTGATGGCAAAACCCGAGGGCTGGTCGCGTAGCTTGAGACTATTGAGCGGTGTTGGAATTTTGGCCGCGTTATCCTTAGTCCCATATATTCAACTACTGAAGGGTTTGGCCCCGTCGGTAGAGTCTGAACAATTATTGATTCTTACACATAGACCCACTATCTTCTGGCTACCACAGTTGATTGGGACAGCGTTATCTACCTTTCTAGTTTATGGAGTTTATCGTGGCTTTTTTTTCTATAAAGATCCCACTGTCTTATTCACTGCCTCATTCGCGATAGTGCCAATAGTATTGTTCAACCAGCAAGTAATCACCGGCCGGTCATTGCAGCCTAATCACTATCAGCTATTTGTCTCAAATTACTGCGTGCTGTTAGCTATTATCCTGACCATCGCCATTATTTGGCGGAGGCGGACAGGAAGTGTTCAGAAGAAGTTTCCCATGAGCGCACTACTATGCTGCGCTCTGAGTTGTTTCGGGTGGGGGGCGTGGGAAACGATGGTAAGAAGTCGCAGGTTTGAATCAGAATTTAAGAAGATGAATGATGCGAGGAGCGTGGCCATAAGGCTCTCAGAGTTAGGGCGTAATTTTAGAGGAACGAGGGTTGACACCTATTCCGTGGTGCTAGCCTCAGACCATACGGTGGCGGAGTATTTGTCTACTCTTGCCCCACAACCTTCTCTCTGGACCCTCCATATGTTTGTTCTCTCAAGGTGTCCATTAGCTGAGGAACGTGAGCGATTTTTTAAATATCTTTATTACACAGGCAGGAATCTCAAAAGCGTCGATGGAGCGAGGTTTGAAGAACTATCGAAAGTGATGGCGATAAGGGGCGCTTCAGTTGGAACCAATGAATATGTAAGCTATGCCACATCTTTTGATCGTAATGGCGCTGCCACTCCCCTTTTGTCTTACATCGTAACTTCACCGGAGGAGAATATTAACTTCTCAAATCTCGATCGGTGGTATGAACGTGATGCGGGGGAGCAGATCGGCAAATATATTCTTTACCGCGTTAAGTTACGATGATGACAGTTTGTGTATAACATCTGAAGCACACACCAACTATGTGAAGGCGAGACTCTTTACGTCGGCGTCGATCCGCATTGAAGGCGGTGGCACGTCACAGTTAGACTTTTCGGGAGCAAAAAGCTGTAGCACGTGCTACCACACAGGCAAGTGATCCAACGCGTGGGTATATTTTGCGATTCGGGAGCAATGAGCGCGGCCTCACATCTAACTGCCGTAGCCGGTTACCTAGAGGGAGAGCAGATGCCGGTATGCATTACAGGTATGCATCGCTCAGGCACCTCTATGGTCGCCAATATGCTCAGTACCTGCGGTCTCTACTTAGGCTCGGAATCCGCTCTTGTCGCTACCTCACGCGACAACCCGAGTGGGTACTGGGAGAACAGAAATTTTGTCTCAATCAACGACGAAATCCTTAAGGGGTTGGGCAGCGCATGGGACTACCCGGAACATTTGCCTGAGAAATGGTGGGATGATCAAAGGATGTTTGGCTACCGTGACCGAGTTCGAGCTTTACTGCAGGAATTTAAACACCACGAGCCGTGGGGGTGGAAAGACCCACGCACGTGTCTGACGCTGCCTTTCTGGATGAGCATCCTGCCTCAAACGAAAGTCGTCATTTGCCTGCGTAACCCTCTAGAAGTCGTTCTTTCGCTGCACCGGCGCGGCCCCCCTAAATACACAATCGGCCTTATGCCATGGAAAATCTATAGTCTATTGCACGCCCCTCTTTCATCGCTGCGGCAGAGGGTTACGTTACATCCGCTAGGACTTACGGTATGGAAGACTGGGAACAAAGTTGAATGTGCATTCGCGTCATGGACGCGCCAAAATTCTCCTTTGAGCCAACTCGGTCTCGCTCTACTAGAGCGTTACGACCAACTTGATTCTTTTCTGAAACTACGACGGCGCAAACCTTTGTCTTACCGAATCGGGCTTAAACTATGGAAAGACTATAACCAACGCGTACTCAAGTCTACTTCTTCGCAAAACCGACTTATCACACATTACGATGCATATTTCTCGAAGCCGAAAGGAGAACTACGCCGGATACTAAACTTCCTTGACATGCCTGCTTCGGATGAAGTGATCGAGCGCGGTTGCGCGGCGACTAGGATAGATTTGCGTCATCATCGCACGACGACCCGCCAACTCGTAAACGCAGGGGTTCCAGTGGAGGTGCTCGAACTTTACCGCCGCATGTGCGATGAGGCGGAATTCATCGAGGATTGAGCGTTTAAGGATAAAGATTGAAGAACTCCAGTTGCTGCGGTACACTCCTGCGGCCTTTTGCGCGCGCCGTCCACGGGCGGCAAGTGCGTTAACCTTAAAAACACATTCAGGAAGGAAATACATGATGACCAAGGTTCGTTTCACCCTTCGCAGCGTCTTCTATGCGCTCGCGCTGTTTATTTGCCTAACTTCCTACGCCTCATCGGCGCAGGCACAAACACAACGGAGCTTCGTTGCAAGTAATGGCAATGATGCCAATAACTGCCTGCGCCCCACGCCCTGTCGCACGTTCACACGCGCGCTAGTAACTACTTTGGCTGGGGGAGAAGTGGTCGTGGTCGACTCGGCCGGCTACGGTCCGGTAACGATCAATCAGTCAGTCACGATCTCGGCTCCGTTGGGCGTGCAAGCGTCTATTACCGCTGCCGCAGGCGCGGCGGGGATTACGGTCACGACCGGTGACGTGGTGCTGCGGGGACTAGCGCTGTTCGGACAGGACACAGGCGCGAATGGCATCTCCTTTCAGGGCGGAAGCTCGCTGTCCGTCGAAAACTGTACTATCACCGGCTTCACCAATGCAGGTATCAACGCCACCAGCCCCGGCGCCGCGCTGTTCGTCAAAGACACGACGATCCGAAACGGGGGCTTGGACGGAATCTTCGTCATTGGTTTGTCTGCCTCGATTGATAACTGCCGGCTAGAACGTAACGGTACGACTAATGGGGGCTTCGGTATCTACGCATTTACTAACTCGCGGGTTACGGTGAGCGATACGGTCGCAGCGAGTAACGGCCAGGGCTTCGTGGCGGAGGATGGTGCACATTTGAATGCCGAGAACTGCGTGGCGGCAAATAATACGGCGGACGGATTTCGGGTCGCCGGCGCTGGCACTCCGGCGATAATGCGCGTCTCAAACTCGGCGGCGACGAACAACGCGACTGGATTCAGACAGACTACCGGAACGTTTGAGTCGCGTGGTAACAACACGGTGCGCGGCAACACCGCGAACACAGCGGGCACGATCACCGCCATCACCGGTACCTAAAGAAACGCTGGCGCTTTCTGCAGCGTAGTGCGAACAAGTTGGATGATCACGACTACTACACCAACTGACGCACGAAAGCTAGAATAAGACTCGAGATTCGCTGTGCCGACCGCTTTCATATAGGCGGACGGCACAGCGTGTGCTCGTGTCGACGAGGAGCCGGTTCTCACACGCGTTCGCTCGACTTCTGGAACGCAATACGAGCAAACTGGCCGCATGACGGGTACTGAAGACACGCAGCCGACCGTTTCAGTCCTCGCATCTCCACAACCGTCAAATTCTGCGACGACAAACTCACGCACGAGAAACTACCTGGCTGGTCTGCTCACGGGTTATGCAGTTGCTGCCGGCGGCATCATTATTAATCTGTGGTTGACGCCCTTCACCCTGCGCTTTCTTGACCGCGAGGAATACGCCGTCTTCGCTCTTACGAACGACATTTGGGTCTGGCTATTCCTCTTCGATCTCGGCACAACTGCTGGACTGCGAGCGCAAGTCGCGCAGCTCACAGGCCGCCCCGATACCGAGCACTTGAATCGCCTTGCCAGCACGTCCTTTTTCGTGCAACTCGTGCTCGCGCTCTGTGTGTTGATCGCGGGCGTGGCACTATCGGGGCCACTTCCGTCACTGCTGGGCGTCAAGTCAGACCTGCGCGAAGAAACAACGGGGGTCATCGCGCTGATCGCTCTCGGCGCAAGCGTGATGCTCGCCACGCGCACATTCTCCGTGCTCCTCATCGCTAATCAGCAGACGCACACCGATAATCTCCTGCAATTGGTGATGGTCGTCGTACGCACTGTGGTGACAGTGTTGCTGTTGGCGGCAGGATGGAAGTTGTACGCGCTCGCTGTTGCCGGACTTGTCGCCGTCACCGTGAGAGTGTTACTGGCAGTCGTGCTCTGCCGCACCAAGCTGCCGGGTCTGGCGATTCGTTTTAAGTTGGCTTCGTGGAGCACGCTGCGCAGCAGCATTGGCAGCCAAGCATTGTGGTTCGGCATGGTCAACCTTGCCACTGTCGTGGTCTATAACCTGGATCGCGCCGTTGCCGCGCGCGTCGTCTCGTTTGAGTCGGTGACCACTTGGACGCTGACCGGACAAGTTTATTTGCTCGCGGGTATTTTGATAATGCAGATGACGACCACGGCGCTACCCGGCCTCGGTCAGCTCATCGGCAAGGGCGATACCGAGACGGCCTTCGCCACTTACCGCCGTTTGATCGTTTTGTGCACGGGCATCAGCATCGTCGCGGCTCTTAGTTTGTGGGCGGGCAATAAGGTCTTCGTCGGATGGTGGGTCGGCCCGGAGCTGTATGGCGGCGCATGGTTAGACGCGGCGCTGGCACTCAATCTGGTCGTCGCCGCATGGACGCTGTCGAGCCGGACGATATTGACGGCCATGATTATGGCGCGCCCGCAGGCTTTAAGCCGGACCGTTGAAGCAGCAATCAATCTCGTCCTTTCGATACTGCTGGCGCGACGCGTCGGTTTAGTAGGAATTGCTATCGGGACGGCAATCGCAGGCCTCCTCACTTCGTGCTGGTACATACCGCGACTTGTTGCGGGACGTTTCCGGCACACCTTTAGCGAACTGGGGAGACATGTGCTCGTACCGCTCATACTTCTCACGCTCGTTTTGTTGCCGGCGGCATGGGGGCTGCGTTCTCTAGTTGGAATGGGGATCGGCGGGGCTTTGCTGGCGATGTCGGTGGTGGGCTCTCTCGGCTTGGTTCTTCTCTGGTCATTTGCCTTCGACGCAGTCATGCGTGCACAATCAATCAACGTCACGGCGCAGATTGTGCGCTCATTTAAAAAGAGCCTTCCTATTGCTAGAAGATCTTGAATCCTGGAGCTGCCAGATCAGCGAAGCGGTGCTTAACGAGGATTGAGTAGCATTCTGTGGCTGACAGCTCAGGCTTAACTCGCGTTAGCTGCCGAAACCTGCAAACTTTTATGAATCGTGCTTATAATCCGGGATGTGTATTACCCGATTGGATCAGCGAAGGGCTTTGGAAGATAAAAGATGAGGGTCGTCGCTATTCTTGCATTATTGGTTGAGGTCCTGAATTTAATACACTTATCGCGCTCACCAGTTCATCTGCTTCAATGCCGCTCAAAGTCTCCGCAACCCTGGGTTCCAGGCAGAATGAAGCCACTCTCGACAAGATAGTTGAGTATTCGATCGACATTCTCTTCGGCAGAAGACTTTACCGTATCGATGACCAGCTCCGGGTTGAGCGGAGGCTCGTAAGGGTCATCCACCCCCGTGAAATTCTTGATCTTCCCTTCTCGTGCCTGTTTGTACATTCCTTTACTATCGCGTTCTTCGCAAACGAGAATAGGAGTGTCCACAAAGATCTCGATGAACTGCTCGCTCCCCACCATGCTCCGACATTCGTTGCGAGTGGCGCGATAAGGGCTGACCGCCGCGCAGATTACACTTCCGCCGTGCCGTGAAATCTCTGCGGCTACGAAGCCAATACGCCGGATGTTGATATCGCGATCCTCTTTACTGAACCCGAGCCCCTTTGAAAGGTGAGTGCGAACCACGTCGCCATCTAAAACCGTCACCTGCCTTCCATGTTCCAGCAGCCTGACTACCAAAATTTCCGCAGTGGTCGATTTTCCGGCACCGCTAAGACCTGTAAACCACACGCAAAACCCTCGCTCGTGTCGTGGGGGATGGGCCTCAGCCAGGATCGAAGCTACCTCGGGTCGCGTAAACCATTTAGGCAGAGCGCGTCCTGGTTGCAAATACTTTTCCCGCACCTCGGTGCCGGAAATGGAGGCTGTACTCGTGCCGGTCGGGATGCGCGAAACCTCTTCGTATCGATCCTCTGAGGGCACATAGATCAATTCCGAGAATGGTACCGGCTGCACCCCTGTTTCATCTGCGTACTTTGCGACGAGCTCCTGCGCGTCATACGGGCCGTAGAAAGGACGGTTGTGGGAGTCTTTGCCAGGACTGGCGTGATCTCGTCCTACGATTAGATAGTTGGCGCCAAAATTCCGGCGAATCAATGCGTGCCAGAGGGCCTCGCGCGGACCGGCCATCCGCATTGCAAGGGGTAACAAGGCGAGTAACATCCGCCGCGGATCGTAATATCGTTCGGCCAGTACTCTGTACGATCTGACGCGGGTGAAGTGGCTGATGTCCCCAGGTTTTGTGAGACCGACAACGGGATGAAGTAACAAAACCCCGTCTACCGTTTGCGCCGCCCGGGCAGTTAGCTCTTCATGCGCTCGATGCAAAGGGTTGCGTGTTTGAAACGCCACAACGTTCGGTCGACCTAGACTGCTAAGCCGCGTCCTTACCTGAGCCGGGGTCAGTCGCAGATTGCGAAAGTCGTAATGCGAAGGGAGCTGTTGCAGGGTTAAGGGTCCCGAGATACAAAAGTCACCCCATGAATTCATCTCCGCAACCAAAGGGTGCCGCACATCGTTTGCGCCGTACGCTAAGCGTGCTTCTTGTTCACGGTCCCAGATGTAGATCTCCTCCACCTTCATGGTACCGAGAATATTGTTGTGTTGATCGGATAGCGCGATCTCCTCGTCGAGTTTAACTGCCGTTTCCTTAGAAATGGTCAGCGTTATCGGCAAAGGAAATAGTAAACCATTCGCCAGGCGCATTTCATTGAGCACATTTTCATAGTCGGCTTTGCCAAGAAATCGACCCAGCGGCGAGAAACCTCCCGTGGCCAACAGCTCAAGATCACAGAGATTTCGTGGAGTTAGCACCAGGCGCTGTAACGTTTTAGAGTAAGCGCGTAGCTCCTCTCTGCTCTCACCCGCCACAAGTAGGTCAACCAGCTTACCGCCATAGGGCGTAATCAATGTGTTCTGTTCTACAGTGTTCATTCGTTTCTAATGATTTCCTTTGTGGTGTGGGGCCTTTGAAATCCTGGAACGAGGCATCGGCTTAACCACTTGGGCCTGACCGGTGTTGGGGGCGGCACGGGATTCAACCCTCATAGCCATTTTTATTCCAGGTGACAAAGAAGAAGCGATATTTGTCCGGGTCTTCCAAGGTGATAAACCGTCCCCCCCAGCCTTCTTCGATCGGCGGTTTCAACTCAATTCCGCGCTCTCGCAATCGCTCGTAATATTCGTCGACATTCTCGACACCGAGAAAAAAATGAGCGCCCCGCCCACGTCGCAGCATCGTCTCCAGATTCTGGGCAAGGGTAATTCTTAACCGCCCAGCGCGGAGCGTCGCCATGGGCGGATCGCTGTCGGAGTTATGTGATTCGATTTCGAAACCCATTCCGTCGTGGTAGAACGCCAGCGAGTCCTCCAGGTTGTTCACTTCAAGAAAGAGTAAATCAAGTCCTGTTACGGTCATATACTGCTCGCCGGACTGCCCTCTCACACGTTGGTGAAGAGAAGATAGATACCGTATCCCGCGCCCGCCACCGCACTCCAAAACATCGCCTCCTGCACTAGAGCATACCGGCGAAATGGGTGCGCCACGGGGAGTGATGCACTAACCGCAACCATCGCACTTCGTGCCATCATCACTCCGAAAAGAATGACGAAAAGCGCGAGTAGTGCCAGAGGCCATAGAAACCAGATCCACTGAAAGCGAACCAAAAACAACAAGAACAGGCCTACCAGCAGACAAAGAAGAGCGCTCAGGCAGTGGCCAAATACTCCAATATCTCGAGGAGGAGCAGCTGACGCAGGACGAAAGACTGCCACCCGGGGCTTTCGTCGTTGGGCATCATAGTCGCGACGGATCGTTTCATCCTTCAGTACTCCATAGGCCTCGTTAAGAGTCTTCATATCCTCTTCGCTGCCCCCGCGATCCGGATGAAGATGAGCGGCTAGTCGCTTGTACAGTCTATCGATATCGGGGCGTGATGCGCGTTCCTCTGCGCCCAGCACCGCGTAGTAATCTTTGCTAGAATCGAACTGGCTCATTGATGGAGCCTAATTCTAACAAACTGCGGAAAAACAAACACGATCCACGAAACTACTCGAAGCCGCACTAAATTGATGCCTTATTTCAACTTACTTCGCCCTGTTTCGTGGACCGTTTTACTGCTTCTATACTGAACACCACTGTTGAGCAAACTCTGGATTTGCGAATCTGGATTTGCATTGATACCGGAGACATTGGTCCCCAAGGGTTCGGCAGTTATGCTCATCTTTTGCTTAAAGTTTGATATAGGTTAGGCATGGCACAAACCTTCGTCCCCGGCGATGATCTTATTTTCCAAGTCGAGAGCGGTTATGGCTTACTACGCGTGCTGGCGGTCGATGGCCAGGGACCGGAAACCGTTTGGCATCTCCTGGCTTACGAAGACTTTTATCCCAGCGTGGAAGCCGCAGAAGAAGCCCTGGCTAAACCTGAATCGCTTACTGTGCGGAAAGCGCATCTAGCTCTGACCGACAGGGCCTTCGAGCGGACACCAGCAGCGCTACTGGGCAATCGCCCCGTGAACGAGCAGGAGCTCTTACCCTATCGGCACTGGCTCACATCGGAAGAAAGGGATATATCCGATCGCTCCGCACTGTTAATGCTTGGAATACGTTGAGTACGTCCGCTTCTCTTTGACCCGGTTTTAGAACGGTGTAAAGGTTGAGAAAATTGATCGCTAAGAACCATCCACGAAATTACACGAACGATCACCGATAATTACTTCGTGCCATTTCGTGTCGTTTCGTGGATCGTTTTTTGAACAAATCCTTTGTTACTGAGGCAAGTAACCTGCAATAAGTTGAAAGAACTTTAGAGTCAGCACACCAGTTCAGTTGAAAACCGCAATGACAACGGATGACCGGAAACGCCTTCAACGTATGAGACTCAGAGTGGTTCGATCGATATTCGCCATCGTTGTTTTCTGTTCGACCACGATCTGGGTGCTCGGCGCACGCCAAGAACGCCTGGTCGATGGTTGGCGGCCGCTGCACTATTCAGTAGACATTACCTTTGATGATCAACTAACTGCCATCACCATGGCCCGGGCTGAAATAACTATTCTAATTCTCAAAGAACGCCTGGCTGTAATTGATCTTGATTTTGGCGATATGACTGTCAAGTCGGTGACTGTTAACGCTAGTGCTGCCAGATTCGACCACGCTACCGGCAAGATCAATCTGAGCCTTTCTCAGGAGTTTACAAAAGGTTCGCGGGTCGTCGTGTCCATCGATTACCACGGCAAACCCAAAGACGGCCTCATCCTGATGCCCGACAAGGACGGAAGACCATCTGCCGTCGGAGACAACTGGCCCAATCGCGTTCACAACTGGATCCCCACTCTGGATCATCCTTCAGCCAAGGCCACCGTTACTTTCAAGGTGACGGCGCCTGAGCGAAATGTGGTGGTGGCGAACGGCCGTCTGGCTAAGGTCCAAACAATCTCGCCAGGGACCCGGACCTGGACTTATACCGAAAGCGCCCCCATCCCCCCATACTGCATGATCATCGCCGCAGGACAGTTTGCGAAAATCGAACCGTCGGACTCCGCTTCGACGTTGCTGTCTTACTACGTACCACAGTCTGATCGAAGATTCGCCATGCAGGGATTTGCGCCCGCAACTCCATCGCTGAAATTCTTTAACCAGACAATCGCCCCTTACCCTTATGAGAAACTTGACTTGATTGTAGGCTCCACTCGTTTTGGAGGAATGGAAAACTCAGGTGCAATTGTGTTCAGCAGCACAGTCTTCGACTCGAAACCTGGAGCTCAGCCAATCAGCAACGTTTTCAATATTCGCCGCGGACTTGTCACGCTTGTCGCCCACGAAATCGCCCATCAGTGGTTTGGAGATTCCGTAACAGGATCGACGTGGGCGGATCTCTGGTTAAGCGAGGGATTTGCCACCTATTTCGCCGGGCTGTTTGTTGAACGACACGAGGGACAGCTGCCTTTTCGCGACTATATGCGGCAGGCAGGCGAAACGTATTTTCGCTACGCTGAGAAGACTCGCACTCCAATCTTTGACAACGAAACTGAAGACCTGTTCAAGTTGCTTAATGCGAACAACTACCAGAAAGGCGCCTGGGTTCTGCACATGCTCCGCTCTTCCCTCGGCGACAAGGCTTTCTTCGAGGGCGTGAAGGCCTACTACATTAGGCACAAGAACTCAACGGCGAGTACTGAGGACCTTCGTGCCGCGCTGGAGGAAACGTCCGGCACAGATCTTGGTGCCTTTTTCCAGAGCTGGATCTACGGACCAGGGCATCCGCACTACGAGCTTTTATGGCAGTGGAGTAAGAAACGGCGAACTATCAGACTGCACCTCAAACAGCTACAACCCGAACCGTCCTTCCCAAATTCGATTCCGGTCGACCTCATCACAAGGAATGGAAGGCGGCGAATCGTTCTCAACCCGACTGGCAAGGAAACGATTCAGGAGCTACGCCTGAACGCCGCCCCCGTAACTGTTCAGTTAGATCCCGACAACACGATTCTAAAGGAGATAAAGTTGAAGGCTTCACATTGAAAGTTATCGAATCAGGATCCATCTGAGCGGACAAAAGAAGGGTTCCTAATGTAGCGCGTCTAACAGTTCGTAACATACGGATGCGCCGTCTCGACCGCCTGTCGATTTCTTACTTAACACCGAGCTTTGATCGCGAATGCAAAGAACCTCGTTTTTAGTTTTCACCCCGTCAGCGGGTAAGATGTCTAAAGCAATGGCAACCTTAATCCTAACGCTCCGTCGAAGGAGCGGAGAATATCTTGAAGATTACGGCTCTAGTTGCGCTCCGCTCCTTCGAACGGAGTTTATTAAAAGTTACGTTCGAGTCTATAAACATTCCACTCCCACGGAGTGAAGACCCTGGTAACTGATAAGATCCATCGTGCGGCTTACAAATTGACCTCCCTCGCTCGCCGGCTTTCTGCTTCCACCTTACGGTCCGAATCGTTGTTTGTATTCGCCCGACACGATGAAGGCTTTCACCATTTCCGCGTTCACGAAGTTGCCGTTGAACTGGTTCAGTTTTCCCAGCCAGAAGTTATAGCCCGCGAAGTCAAGCGTCGGTTCTGTTTGATGTCCGATAAGCTTTAGCTTGTCCTGGCGCCGCGACAAACTAGAGTTTATCGGACACCCTTTCAACCAAACTGACCCACTACCCAACAATGCATCACGGGCCAAAGCGTTGGCGATACTCGCCGGAGATGATGAAGGCTTTCACCATTTCTGCGTTGATGAAGTTGCCGTTGAACTGGTTGAGTTTGGCCAGCCAGAAATTGTACCCGCCAAAGTCTATATCAGGTGCATCGTTAGGATTTCTTCTTAGGTAGCCAAAATACTGCATGAGCACAAACGCCTTGTTGAATTCCTGCAGCGTTAGGGTGGAGTGCTCTGCCACGCTCCGCAGCACACGAGCCCGCGCCCCGGTGTTTGCGCTGGTAGCAGCCCCGGCAAACTCGTTGATAGCCGCTGTCCGCTCTGCCGTCGATGGTGTGACAACAGCATTGGCGAAAAGCGCGTCCACAAACTGAGCCGGGGTTAACATCGTTGGGTGGGCAGCGATAAAGCGAGGTCGCGTCACAAAGTCCGCGGCAAACGCAGTCTTATTATTCTGTAGCTGTTGCTCCCAGCCCGTCTGCCCGACCACCACTCCTTTGCCAATCTGCTGCGTGTCCGGCAAGAAGTCATTGAACCTCACCGGCACAGTTGAACCTGGCAGATTTCCATAGCCCGCTTTGTACATCCGGTAGACCAGGAATCCAGTTTGCTGGAACTCGATCGATAGGAAGAAGGCGGCCGAGACGTTGATCCGCCTCAGCTCGATACACGCTGCATCCGCCCCGCACGAGGTCACCTGATCCGTCCAAAACGCCAGACCAAGTGCATCGGGTTCGCGGTTAAGGAAGTCGAGGTAATGTTGCCGAACAAAGAAGGTAGACAGTCCAACTGGATTAATCCCATTCGTGCTGTCGTTGTCATTGATCGTGATAGTGGCGGTAGTCGGTGGGCCAAGGTTGCTACCGGCAGGATTGGTAAGGCCGATTGAAAAGCTCTCAGTTCCCTCCGCATAGGAATCATCAACGATAGGTATCGAAATAATTTTTGAGGTTTCCCCGGCTGCGAACGTTACCGTCCCGATAGCCGTAGAATAGTCGCAGCGTGACGACGCGCTTCCATTCGAAACATTGCAGCCGTTCGAGCCTGAGCTGTCGCTCGTAGCATAGCCCACCGTTGCGGAAGCGGACGTATCGCCCGAACGCCTCAGAGTAAGGTTCGCACTTCCCTCCCCCTCACCGACACCGAAGCCATTGGCGCCAAGCGTAATCACGCTGGCGGTAGGCGAACTCTGGAATTGCCCGCGAATTTCCCCACCGGGAAACATGCTGCTATGGACATTCACGTAGTGCAATCCATTCTTCAGGTCCTGGGCTTGGGCGACTGTCAGGCTGATCTGATAGTCGCTGATTTGACCTAATGGGAGTGGGAAAATTGGCAGCGCATTGGTGCCGGGCGCCGCCGGCCCATGGATATGCGCGTCTGTCTGCCCACTAGACAAACCGCTGAAGTTCAACGACAGCCTCGCACTTGTCTCGTCCGGGCTGAGCACGAGCGTCGCCCTGCCGGTTGCGGTGGAGTTGTTCGCTGGAACCTCCTGCATGCCGTTCAGACTAGCCACGAAGATCAGGCTTGGTTTTGATTTGATCTCATAAATGGAGCCACTCAACAACGAAACGACAAAGACATTTCCATTGGGACCTGTTTGAATGTCAGTGGTCACGCCAAAGTCTCTGCCGATTGCCAAACTGTCACTCTCCGTTAGATCAAACTTGTCAGTGTTGTCGGCTACAAGATCCCCGAGACGCGGATCGCTGAACGAGAAGTGCTGACGGTTGCCTGTTAGTTTGAAACGGAAAAGATAGCCGTTTAGGAGAGTAGTGCGGGAAGCGCCAACGATCATATCTGACTCGAACTGCGGGCCCAGTCCCCGGCCTCTTACGAAGCCAAGCGCCGCCGGAGCTACGGCATACTTCCAACTAAATTCGGGGTCCGTATAGTGCGCGCCGGGAAGCGTATACATTCGCGCCAACGCCGCCTGCGGTGTGTCGGCAATATTGCTGGGCGGCCACCGTAGTTGTTGCAGGTTGCCGTTCCCGTAGGTCGTTTCAATTGACTTGAATTCATTGATGCGGCCGAGTGGACCCATTACCTGGATCCATCCGCCGTTGAAACCGGGAGTGACGCGATTCATTTCGTCAAATGCATCGTCACCATTTTCCTGCGTCCACAGGGAACCACTGAGCGGATCAAACGCCATTCCGAATCCATTGCGAACACCATAGGCAAAGATCTTCTTTACGTTGGCTGCGGCCTGTCCTGTCAGCGGCGTGGTTGCATTGAAGAAAGGGTTATCACTCGGGGTGGTGCCGTCGTCATTCAAGCGAAGAATTACGCCCGTCATGTGTGCATCATCAGGCTCGGGTCCGCCAAACTGATCGTCCGGCACTGGTCCGCCGCTGGTGATGTTCTGTAAAAAGCCGCGCCGGCCGTTATCGCCAAAAAGAATGTAAAGCTTACCGTCAGGTCCAAAACGCAAAACACCACCGTCGTGATTTCCTCGCGACGGCTGACCAGCGTCTGGTTGCCAGGCGCGCAACCGAATCAAATTCCGTTCAAACGTCAAAGCCGACCCATTCCAGACATAACGATCGACACGATTGCCGAGCAAAGCGATCGCGTCGACGTTCGTGGTGTCGGTCCCGGTATTGCTTTCAGTCCAGAAAAGGTAAACCCAACCATTAAGGGCGAACTGCGGATGAAGGGCGATGCCCAGCAGCCCGCGCTCGGATGCTGAGTTCACATTAAGGTCGAGCACCGGGCCTTGCAGGGTGCCGTTTGACACTCGTCGCACTCTACCGGTTGCTTTCTCAAGCACCAGAATGTCATTGGCCCCAATAAAGGCCATACTTGTTGGCTGGTCCAGCCCGGTAACAAGAGTGCTGACCATGAGATTGTCATCCAGCATGGTGGGTAAAGGAGCGAAAGGCTGAATGAAAGTCGTGATGGTCGCGGAGTTATTGCTGGTATCAAAGTCGGTCTCCCCCGCGCCAACAGTAGCTGTATTAATGATCGATCCGGTCACCGACGGGGTGACGACAATGCTGATGACTGCAGTTGCGCCCACTGCCAGATTCCCCAACGCGCAGTTTATTGGTCCGGCGCCGTTGCATGAGCCTTGAGATGGCGTCGCCGAAACAAAGCTTACGCCCGGGGGCAGGGTGTCGTTCATGCTCACATTGGTGGCGAGGGCAGGACCATTGTTGGTTACTGTGACGCGATAGGAAAGGTTAAGGCCAACTTGCCCTGGATTCGGCGATACCGATTTGGTCAAAGAAAGATCAACACTTGAAGGACTAATCACTCTTAGGGTCACCGGAACTGTTTTCACGATCGTCCCCGCTATTCCAGTGATGCTGACGTTGTAGGTCCCGAGAGGGGTGCCCGCTCCTGTGGTTACGGTCAATGTCGAAGTTTTTGAAGTTGCGTCGGTGATATTTACAGTAGCTGGATTGAAGCTTGCGTTCGCACCTGCCGGCAAACCTGTCGCACTGAAATTCACCGCTCCAATGAAGCCAGCCAACGGCGTGACGGTAACCGAATATTCCGCACTATCACCCGGAATCACCGAGCGAGCAGATGGAATCACGGTTATGGAGAAGTTTGGAGTACTTGATGCTGATGCCGAGGCGACGAAAGTACGATAGATAAAGTCTCCGGAGGTATTGCCGTCATTATTGGCATGATTCCCGGCGGCGTAGAAAATCACCGTCCCCACATCCGTCGCGGGCGCCGTCCAATTAAAGCTCCAACTGGCACTGCCCATCTGACCTATGAAAGTGCCTGCCGAATTGTGCTCGATGTATTGGCGGCCCCCACCCGGTCCCGCATTGGCGAGCACCTGCGTCAGACCGTCAGTACTCTGCAGGTTACCCGCCTTCTCGTCAGAAGGATCGAGGGCTGTTAACTGGAAACCCCAACGGGTTCTTGTTTCGTCCGCATTGCTGTTGGTTACAATGATCGTGTAGGTCTGACCTGGAACATAAGTCGAGGGTGCGGATATTGAGATTTGGCCCACCGGCGAATCACCGACCGGCACATGGCATTCGGCGCACGCCTCCGACTCCTCTCTCGGAGCGCCGGTGTAGCCGGCTGGCGGACCGTTGGAAAAGGCGTGCACGGGTGAGTTGGTGCTGTTGCCTGACAGCAGGAATCCAACGAAAGCGGCTAGAACTGACGGAAGTAATATCAGTCGTACTTTTTCAGATTTGAGCTTTGAGGAATTCCCACGCATCGTGACGATTGTAGTCCAAACTCGATCGAGTCTGTCGGAGGAAACATTTGATTAGTTCAGAATGACGATTCAAGCCCCGCCAATTTACAGGTTAGGAAGGGGGCAAGCGCAGCGCGCCCCCGCTCAAGATCAGCAGCCGCTTAACCCTGGAATTACAATTCAAGTTTAGTACTTTGCAGCTTGAGCGGGGGCGCGCTGCGCTTGCCCCCTTCCTAACCTGAAATTACCGTCGGTGCTTTTTTAAGCTTTTTACAGGCTTAACGCCACCGATTAATTTCATGCGTTCAACAGTGGCCGTTAGACGAAGCCCAAATTTGGAGTCGAGAAGCGTCCAATCAGCGGAAACACGGCCGATAGATCGCTGGTAGACAATCCATACCAGGTCGCAAGCGTTGCCGCGTATTGTTCTACCGATGTCGTCGGTATCCAACGA
>JBGTLM010000309.1:0-1892 GCA_041744135.1 Pyrinomonadaceae bacterium | reverse complement strand
AAAGACACGCGGTGCGTCAACAAAGTCGAAACCGTGTTCCTTGAGATTTACCTTTCGTTTCCGCTCGTCCCAAGTAAACTGCATTGCCCAACTGTATATACGTCACGCCAATACGTCAACTTAGGACTCGCCTACCGAGCGGCTTCCTTAAAAGTTACCCGCCTTCAGATTGCGCCGCAGCTCATGGCCTGCTTCGGTGGCACCGACAATCTCGGTTACGACGCCAATAACCCGACGCGTGTCGTAGTAGCCGACACGTAAGATGGGCAACCGGAAGCTCTGAATCTGGGGATAGCCCGAGGACTCCAGGTGAGCGGCCGCGGCGTCATAGTCCGCATCGTCCAGCCAGTACGCCACGTGCTGAACGGCGTCACCATGTCGATCAAGTGACTCCTGGTACATGCTGGCCCCCGAGACAGGCTCGATCAGTTCGATCTGGGTGTCTCCTGCGTAGGCGATGTGTAGGTTGCAGACCCAGTTCCCTGGCTTTCCGAGATAAGTGCCCTCAGTGTCCTTTGCGGCGAGGTTGTCCATGTGCATGAAGCGGCTGATTCCCATCGTTTCAATGAAGAACTTCTCGGCGGCTGCAAGGTCTCGGACGACCCAGGCAACCTGGCAGAACGCTGGAGCAAGCACTGGCTTTGTCATTTTTGGCCTCCTATGGTTTCTGTGTGTACCAAAGCGGTCTAACGTCCCGGCTCAGCCACGCGCTTTTCGCGTCGGCTGCAGCTGGCGGTTAGACGGCTTGCGTAAGGTTTCCGGTTCACGGAATGACTATCCGGATTGAGATCGGCGACTCGCAAAGCGGCTGGCGAGGACCGCGCCACATCCGCACGCTACCGCCATCCCATAGGGAAACCAGGCCGGCCATTGACTGGCTGGTTTGGAGAACCCCAGAAACATGAATGTCGCAAGGAGCCCTCCTAGTACCAACGCATGGAGATGGGGTCGGTAGCCGGCAATATGCACCGCGACAAGTCCTCCGCCAAAACTCGCGGCGGTAGCGAACGCAAGATGGGCTGAAACATCCACCGTCGTAGGGGGTCCACCCGTACTTCCGAGTGGAAGCCCACGCATCCAGAGAAGTGCAACAACCGCTGCAATCCAGTACCCGGATGCTGCGACCAGCCCGCCAGCAACAAGGCCGCCAATGCTTTTCAGAACCAATCGCACGGTATCCCAAAGAGCCGTCTAACGTCTCAGCTCACAGGCGGCGAGCAGAGCGAGCCGTCCTGTGCAGCGAACTGTTATGGCGCTGGCCCAATCCATTGCTCCGCTCCAAGCGCGTTCATGATGAGTTCCACAGAAAGCGCCGCGAGGATCATCCCCATTACCCTGGTCAGGATCGACGCACCACTAATTCCGATGATGCCGATGATCCGATTTGAGAACAAAAGAAGAATGAGCGTGATGCCGAGGATGCCCAAAGTGATGAGGGCGGTTCCTACCTGTACGGATATCGGGTGAACGTGATTATCAGTGAGGAGAATGACGGCAAGTATCGCACCTGGCGTTGCAGTCGCAGGAATTGCAAGCGGAAACACCGCGATGTCGTGCTCCGGCTCCGCGCGTGATGACTGAGGTCCAGAGCCGAAGATCATCTGCAGACCGAAGAGGAACAGGATGACGCCTCCGGCGAGTTGGAATGAAACCAGCCGAATTCCCATAGCCCCAAGAATCACCTGACCAATCACGATGGACCCCAACAGGACAGCACCCGCATAGATGACGGTCTTGAATGCGGTGCGCCGGCGCTCTTCTGAAGAGAGGTGCGCTGTGAGGGCGGTGAATAGCGCCATCGTCCCGATCGGGTCGATGGTCGCCCAAATGATGAGGGCGTCCTGTATGAACTTGTCTAGCATAGTGAGGCGATCCCCAGAGCGCCATAACGT
>JBGTLM010000308.1:0-2488 GCA_041744135.1 Pyrinomonadaceae bacterium | reverse complement strand
GACGGCAAGCCTCTCACCGATTTCCGCCGCGAGCAGTTTGGAGGAACGATTGGTGGGCCGATCCGGCGCGACAAAGCCTTTTTCTTCTTTTCCAGCGAGAATATTCTCGAGGGGCTGACCAGGGCCAACCTAAGCGAACAGCTTGGGGCAACTCCCTGCCCGATTTCTACGCCGGTGATTACCGCTAATGAAGCTTTGATCAATGGAAACCCGGACTGCCAAAGGCAAGCGTTAATTGCATTCTTTCGGACGAACCGGAGTCAGGAGGAGGGCTTGCCGATTAGCCGCAAGATCAGAAATAACGCCTTGCTTGGCAAAATCGACATAGATGTATCGCAGAACAACCGCTTAACGCTATCCCACAACTTCGACTATTCGCGCAATACGAACCAAACTTTCGACGTCGCCACTTACGGCAATTCGGCCAATGGCACCGAGGGACCTTCGAAGATTAACGTATTCAACGCGAACCTGTTCACGTCCGTTTCTTCAACGAAGGTCAACGAGTTGCATTTCACGTATGGGCGCGAGGAACGGCCGCGCTCCGCAGTTGAATCGAACGTCCCGGCCGACACGGCCATAGGATTCGTCAACACCTTTCGTTTTGGCCATCCATTCTTCCTGGGACCGAACGTTGACGAGACCTTTTGGCGCACCCAAATAAAGGACAACTTCTCTATCGTATCGGGCCGTCACACGGTCAAGTTTGGCGGGGAGTGGATACACAGTCTCAACTCACAAGTCTTCCGCGGGTTCTTCCAGGGTCGATATATTTTTGACAGCGTTACCGGATTTCTGCGCTACGCCTCCCCCGCCGCCGCTGGGGGCTTCGGCCCGAGCACGGTCGGCTGCTCGAACGGAACATTCGTGACGGCGCCAGCGACCTGTCCGGCCGGGTCCACAGCATCGGGCGGGCCACTCCTGCTTTATCTCCAGGGCGCAGGACCATCAGGTCCGGCAACTGATGCGGCCGGGTTCTCGAGTATCAAGAACGAGGACTTCGCCCTCTTCGCACAGGACAAATGGCAGATTCGGTCGAACTTTACTTTGAGTCTCGGCCTACGCTGGGAAGCCCAAATCTTCCCAGATCCAGTTGTGGCACCCTCGCAGACAGCCTATGGGCTCTTCTTGAATGATCCGCGCTTTCCTTCTGACGGAACGTTGCCCAACCAGAAAAAGATGTTCCAGCCTCGCCTCGGCTTTGCCTGGGATATCGGCGGTAAAGGCAAATCTGTTTTACGCGGGAGTTGGGGTATCTACAACGCGCGCCAGAACATGCTTTCGCAGGTGGGCTCGATTACTACCAACGGAGTCCAACAGCAGACTATATTTCTGAACACACCCATCATCTCGTCCGGCGTGCCCGGTCCTGTCTGGCCGGGACTGGTAACGCCAACCGCCAGTTCATGTTCGGTTGGAACGCTGACTAACCCCTTCCCGTGCTTCTCAGGGGTGCGTGTTTTCAGTCGCGACTACGCTAATCCGCGGATTTATACCGCTAACATCGGCTTTGAGCATCAACTGGTCGAAGATCTCTCCATCTATTTCGACTTTACCCACGCGAAGGCTGTCCACCTGACGCGATTCCTGGACTATGGGCGTACGGGCTTCTTTGCCCCGTTTCTCGGTGAGACGATGGTTACCAGTGCTAACGGCAAATCTCTCTATCGAGGCTTCACGGCCGGGATGCGGAAGCGCTTCAGTCGCGGCTTCCAGTTTGAATGGAACTATACGTTCGCGAAAGATCTGGACGATGATTCCAACGAGCGCGATCCGTTCACCGACCGGGCCTTCGATTTCAATAATTTGCTGCTTGATTACGCGCTCTCCGACCGAGACATTCGCCACCGTTTCAACTTCTACGCCAACCTCGACCTACCCTGGGGCTTCGAGTTTAGCCCGCGCGTACAGGCGCGCACCGCGCAGCCAAGGTCTCCGAATTGCGCCTCCCGCTGCTTTCCTCGCAACACGCTTAGGAAGAGCAACGAGTATTTCTCGTTCGACTGGCGCTTGCAGCGACCAATCCGCTTCGGTGAGCGATATGCGCTGATCCCGATTGTCGAGTTATTCAATACCTTCAACACCGACAACAACATCGACCCAACCATTGGTGCGTCACTGTTCGACTTCAGTGGTTTCCTGCGCACCGGCGTCGGAGACCCGAGACAATTGCAGCTAGGGGTCAGGTTCACGTTCTAAAATTACCTTAAGCTGAAAGCTGAAGAGGGGTACGGCAAGCGGTGCCCCTTCCGTTTAGGTGATTGACGCTTTCCTCTAGGTCAACCTTAACGTCACTGTTCAGCCCGGCAAATCTGCAGGTCGGGATGGGGGCAACTTAGCCAGCCCGCTTTGGTTTCATTCGCTACCGCTCCGGTTCTGTAACTCCAATTCCTTAACGGTCACTCTCGCCGCCTCCTCCGGCTCGAGTGCCGTTATGTCAAGGACGAACCGAAGGGATGGAATTCCGGAATGTTTAAAGGCACCCGCC
>JBGTLM010000307.1:0-2883 GCA_041744135.1 Pyrinomonadaceae bacterium | reverse complement strand
CCGCCAGAATTTGGCCGGCCTGCCTACGGGAACGGGCCGCTCTTCAGCCGTCACGAGATTCTCGTTCTGCAACGCGTAGAGATGCTGTCGGATAGCCATGGCCGTCAGCCTAAGGCGCTCGGCGAGGTGTGCCGAGTCGATCGGGCCTTCGGTCTTCAAAAGTTTGACGATGGCGCGGCGCGTCTTGCGCTCGCCGGGCTGGTGCGTTTCCGCCTTCATGATGTGTTTCTAAAGAACTCCCTTTACAAAGTCAAGCCGCAGTGATAGGTTTTCCACCTAAACATTTCTCTTTAGAAACAGAACGGGAGGTCATGACGATTCCTTCCATAACACGGCACGTTTCATTATGTCGCAGCTGGGGATGTCCACTAGATGCTGAAGCTCATAGCGCCGCGCCATCGCTCGCGCTTAGATACCGGCAGTTCGAATTCGGCGCTGTATTTATTTTCCGCATCACCGCCAAGTGCTAAATCTTCTACAAGCACTTTATTAAGACCTCTGAAGAAGCTGATCACATTGCAATGTTGAACCCGGCGAGCTTGAACTGTTTACCACGCTTCTCTTGAAAGCGCGGAATTCAATCATTCTGAAGGCGCAACTGAAGCGAACGAAAGGAGTTTCGATGATGAATTTTCTGTTCGGCAATTTCATGCGAGGTCGCGGGTCAGTTGGATTATTAATTGCGCGGCTCGTTTTCGGTTTAGGGATGGTGCTTCATGGCTCTCAGAAAATAGGAACGCCCTTCACGTGGATGAATGCGTTCGCTGGGCCGGATGCGCCGCCGGGCTTTCTTCAGGCGCTGGCGGCCGCGGCGGAGTTCTTCGGCGGGCTGGGGCTGATTTTTGGGTTCTTGACGCCCATCGCCGCTCTCGGCATCGCGTTCGTGATGCTGGCGGCAATCGGGATGGCGCACCTGCCCGCCGGTCATCCGTTCATCAGCGCCCCCGGCCAGCCCTCTTACGAGTCGGCAGCCGCATACCTCGCTGCCGGGTTGTTCTTGATCTTCACGGGCCCCGGTGCGCTCTCGCTCGATTGGCTACTTTTCGGCAGACGACGCGCGCCAGTAGACTCAGACAGCATGAGCCCGGCCGAGCGACGGGGCGCTTGAAGCGAGTTCTGCATCGCTTACGGTGACACAGCGATTGAACGCGAGTGATTAAGCATTCGCCATCCCAGAGGAGTAAACACCATGCCGGATTGGTCAACGGTTGTTTTGTTCGCAGCGGCAGCTTCGATTCTGGTTTTCACGCCGGGACCGAACACGCTCTACATCATCGCCCGCAGCGTTCAACAAGGGCGCAGGGCGGGGATCGTCTCGAGTTTGGGAGTTGAGGTCGGGACGCTGATTCACGTTGGCGCCGCCGCTTTCGGTATCTCGGCTTTGCTAATGTCGTCGGCGGTGGCATTTAGCATCGTGAAGTATGCGGGGGCGGCTTACCTCATTTATCTCGGCATCAAGACTCTGCTGACACAGGAAAAACCCGCCACAGCTGAGGTAGTTGAAGAGAAGAGTTTGCGCCGCGCTTTCTCGCAAGCCGTGGTGGTGAACGTCCTGAATCCGAAGAGCGCGATGTTCTTTTTTGCTTTCCTGCCGCAGTTCGTTGATGCCGAGCGAGGCGCGGCGGCGACGCAAATTTTATTCTTCGGAGCAATTGTCGTCGTGTTGGGGTTTACGAGCGGCTCGATGTACTCGCTGTTAGCGGGAAGCATCGGCAATGTGCTTCGCGGAAATCTTAAATTTCTGCGCGCTCAACGCTATTTCGCCGGCAGTGTGTACCTCGGACTTGGCGCAGCAACCGCTTTAACCGGAACGAACAGAAAGTGATAGCCGCGGAAATGATCTTGAAGCCAGCCCGCCAAGCCGATCAAATCTGAGTTTCCGACTCGCTTCGGGGCTCTTCAGGAAAGCATGACCGCGGGCTAACGAAAATGAGGAAGCAGGCTCGCTTCAAACTGCCCGGTGAGTGCTACTAGACCAGCGTTTGGAGCCGATTACTTGTTGAGGAGATACGATGAGTAAAGCTGCACTATTCATCAAGCACAGTGCGCTCCCGGGAAAACGCGACGAGGTGCGACGCATCTGGGAACAACATCTCAAACCCCGCGTCGTAGCGAACCATGCTCACGAGGCCTATTTCTACTGCTACGACGACAACGATCCCGACACGATTTGGGTTTTTCAGCAGTACGTGGATCGGGCTTCATCACAGGAATTCCTGGAGGCTCCCTGGTACGCAGCGTACTTGAACGAGGTCTCACCCTTTCTTGCGGGCCAGCCCGAGATCTCTCTCGCCACCCCGGTTTGGGTCAAGGGCGCTGTCGCTTAGCCGGTCTATGCGGGTAGAAACAAGCGAAACCAGGATCATTTCCTACGGAGGCTCAACGATGGCTAAATGGACTCTCGAACCAGGGCACAGCGCCGCTGAGTTTCGCGCGCGGCACATGATGGTGACGTATGTCCGCGGACATTTCAAGAACGTTCACGGCACGATCGAGTTCGATCCGGGCAACCCGCGCGATTCTTCTGTCGAAGTGAAAATTGATGCCAAGGAAATTTGGACGGGAGTTAAGGAGCGCGACGACCATCTGCGGAACGCAGACTTTCTCGACGTGGAGCATCACCCGGAGATCACCTTCGCGGGCAACCAAGTTGAGGTCATGGGCGAGCACGACTACGCGCTGACCGGTGATTTGACGATTCGAGGGGTTACTCATCAAGCCACGTTGAATGTCGGCTATCTAGGACAGTGGGAAACGCCGTGGTGGGAAGACGGCGCGGATAAAGGGCCCAGGACGCGGGCCGGGTTTCTAGCCACAACCAGGATCAACCGACATGATTTTGGGGTCAGTTGGCAAGATCGTATGGATCGTGGAGGAATCGTT
>JBGTLM010000306.1:0-31858 GCA_041744135.1 Pyrinomonadaceae bacterium | reverse complement strand
TTTGAGAGATAGGCATTGAATCCGGCTTGAAGAGCGCGATCGCGGTCGGCCTCACCATGAGCGGTTACGGCTATGCAAAGTATTGAAGCCGTACGTTCATCAGCCCTCAACGCTCGAAACAGTTCCCAGCCATCGAGGACGGGCATTGATAGATCGACCATAATCAGGTCCGGTTGCATCTGCTTCGCCAGCTTCAAACACTCTGCTCCATTTCTTGATTCGATCACCTGATAACCGGCGGCGACGAGCAAGAGGCGCAGGAGTTCCAGGTTGTCCTCGTAGTCATCAGCAATGAGAATGCTAGCTGCCATGAAGTTTCATTCGCGGGGCAGACCTGGGATTGCTTGGAGCGACTTATATCTTAGGCCTTCGAAGGGAGTCAAATGGCCCTCACCCAACGATAGTTCTCCCTGTGTGAGCCTACTGACGCAAGAGTGGCGTCTTGTAGTTTGAATTGGAGAGTCTAAGTTCTTGATAGGGCGACTCAATTACAGACCCGAGGAACAGTATCGACCGGGGTCTTGTTGTGATTCCACTCAGGGTTTGAACAGTAGAACTCGGCTAAAGCCCCCGATTTCAAGGGGCTTCCAATCGGAAACAAAGAATTAACTCTCACTCCAGACCCAGCCGACACCGCTCCTCGGTTCCGTAATTGGGTGACAGCCGGCGAATACTCTCAAATTAAGAGCCTGCCGACCCAAACCCTATCTTGACTCGCTGAATCTTGAGCGTCCATAATTGCTCTGCAGTCTCTTGTGGGACTAGAAATGACTAGGGGCCTTAACCCAAGAACTGGGTCATTTAAACGACGCACAAACGGAGGAACTGAAACTGTGGTCAGCGGACAACTGGAAGAAAGCTTACGCCATGAAATTGAGAGTTATATCGAGGGACGCCTGAGCGGGGTCAGGCAGGAGATTTCCGGACTCCAGAGCCAACTCAATGAATCTCTTACCCGGCTACTCGATCGCCAGGGCGAAGTTCAACTGGATGGATCCGTGGCGGCGTCCATTCTCGAGCATCTCAGAGCTGCGCATGAAGAGGGGATAGATCTCGCTGCCTCGGAATCTTCGCGCGCCAAAGCATCAAGCGACATGGCCATCGTCAAAGCCGCCGTGTCCGAGATTGGCGAGCAATCTTCACAGACAGACGTACTCAATACTCTGGTTAACCGCGCTGCGTCGTTCGCGCCGCGAGTCGCTTTCTTTGCGATTAAAGGTGAGCGCGCCATTGGCTGGCGTGCACGCGGATTTCAGGGCACGGTTGGCGACAGCACCATTCAACAAATCTCCGTCCCAGTCTCCGCCGATAGCATCATCGGCGATGTGGCCAGATCGCTAACTACCTGGAGTGGTGGTCCGCACTCGCATTCCGAGGATCACCTGATTCTCAACAGACTCGGCGAAGAACCGCCGCAAAGAATAGTGGCCATACCGCTAACCGTGCGCAACCGGACGGTGGCAGTGCTCTATGCCGACTCTGCCGGGTTGGATTCTGAAGCCATCAACCTTGAAGCTCTCGAGACGCTAGTAAAAGTTTCGGGAATGGCCGTTGAACTGAAAGCAGGTCAGGCCGCAGCTAAGCAACCTGCACCAGAGCCCGCTCCCGCCGCGGAGGCACCGGCTGCGGAACCATTTACACCGACTTACGTGCCGAAGCGTGAAGATTGGGCACCGGCTCCGGCTAAACTCGAAGAGGCTACGCCGCAACGAGACGAAGTGCCGACCGAGCCTTACGTGTCGAAAGCCCCCCCTGCCACCGCAGAGCCGCCCGCGCAGTCCGAAGCGCATGCCCAATTTGATCAGGGTGCGAGCACGCCACAACCCCCACTTGCGGCCGTCTCCGAACCGGCTGTCCCCCGCCGACGCTACGGAGCAGGTGTGGAATTACCGGTGCAGGTCGAGGGTGAAGAAGAAAAACGATTGCACACCGATGCTCAGCGCTTTGCTCGACTGTTGGTTTCCGAGATCAAACTCTACAACGAGCAGAAAGTGGCGGACGGTCGGGAAAAGAATGACCTCTATGAGCGTTTGCGTGAATATATTGATCGTTCGCGCGACATGTACGATAAACGCGTGAAACCGGAAGTGGCGCAGAAGTTTGACTACTTCCACCATGAGCTGGTAACCACGCTGGCAGTGGGTGATATTGCGAAACTGGGTACTGCTTACCCCGGGGCAACTGTTTCCGCGTGAGGCGTCAGCAACTGCCGCCGCATTGAATCCTTGGCCGCTCCCCCCAATCTAACACTTGCAATTGGTATCTCTGGGAGGAGCATAGAAGTTGGTAAGGAAATTTGGTAAGCATCGACTCATTCTCATTCTGATTGGTCTCGCTGTGGTCGGCGGAGCCTCGCTTCCGACCTTCATGATCGCCAGCTGTCTGACCCGACCGCAAACTCCCGCCGAAGTAAGAGCTCTCGACAATCTGCGCGCGCAGACCCGCGGCGGCACCCTGCCGGCCGAGGATGTAGTAGCGCGTTTAGAGTCAGACTTTCCCAACACCAAAGCGGCGGCTCTGGCGAGGATGGTACGCGCAAGGATCAGGATTCGAGCGAACGACTATGCGGGGGCCGCCGCGCTGCTTGATACAAATGTCATTCGTGACCATACCTCGCTCGGTGACTATGCGCTATTTATGAGAGGTAATGCGCTCGAGCAAACCGGCCGCCTGGGCGAGGCAAGAGTCGCCTATGAACAATTAGCTAAAGACTACCAATCTTCAACCCGCGGTCGGGAAGCAAAGATGCGCATTGCCGGTCTCGCAATTAAGTCAGGCGAAACCTTAGCTGTGCCAGGTCTGCTAAGTGATTTGACCGCCATCGACTACCCGGCAGCTCTCTTGTTAGTCGGCGATACGTACAGATTATCAGATACGACCCGGGCGCTGGCCGCTTACCGGCGCATCTATTTCTTTGCTCCCGGGACTCCAGAAAGCGGTATCGCCGCAACGCTGATGTCGCAACTCAACGCGACGCTTTCTCCGGCGACTGCCGAAGAGGCTCTCGCCCGCGCGGTTAGGCTCTACGAGGTGAATAAGCATGGCGATGCTCTTCAAGCTTACACCGAAGCGTTCGCGAAGTTTCCCGTTTTAGCTACGCCCGAGAACCAACTACGACGCGGAATTTCCGCTACCAACGCCAGGAAGACCGCCGAGGCAATCGCGGCCTTGAACAGCGTTCCCTCCTCTGCCGGAGATGCGCGCGCCGAAGCTCTCTACTACCTGGCCCAGAATTACGCGCGTGGGCGTCAATGGGAACAGGCACGAGCGACTGTGGAAGAGTTGCGACGCAGTTTTCCTAATAGTTCCTTTACGCCGCGAGCGCTCGTCAGTGTTGGACAAACAGCTGAAGACGCGAAGAGTCTCAGCGACGCCTCGTATTTTTTGCGAACGGCTGTTAGCTCTAGTCCTGGTTCCACCGAGGTGGCTCAAGCCCAATTCGATCTTGCGTGGCTCGCGCACGAAGCTAAGAGCTATCCGGAGTCGGCCCGGTTGTTAACGGAGCACCTTGCGTATTACGTCGACAAGAATAATGACAACCGAGGGCGGGCTGGATACTGGGCGGCGCGTGATTCTGAACGGGCCGGAAAACTTCCCGAAGCTCGCGCGCTTTACCAGGCAATGCTCGGGCGTTACGACGCAAACTGGTATGGATATCTCGCCAAACAACGGCTCGAAGGCATGACCCGCGCCGGTAACACTCAGTCAAAAACTTTTGCGCCCGATTCGGTGGTGGCGCGCGCGGTTGCTAATTTGCAGACGGTAGTTGTTGCGGAAGAGACGGCCAGCCCTGCCGAAGAGACTCGTATCACGAAGGCCGATCAACTGGTGAACATCGGGGTTGCCGAGTGGGCGCTCGAAGAATTGGTGCGAGCTTCGGAGTCGACTCCCACCAGCCCTAAAGTTAATCTGGCGATTGCTCAAGTCTATCGTTCTCAAGAAGACAACGTACGCGCGCTCAACGCGCTGAGAAAGAGCTTCCCTGACTATTCGCAAATGAAACCCGAAGAAATGACCCGAGAAGAGTGGGATGTTTTTTATCCTCTCGCTTATTGGGACATCATCGTCCAGGAGTCGCGCGCAAAAAACCTCGACCCCTACCAGGTGGCGGGTTTGATAAGGCAGGAGACGGTGTTCATTACCAAGGCGCGTTCACCGGCTCGCGCGTACGGGTTGATGCAAGTGCTGGTTCCTACTGGACAACTGACAGCCAGGAAGTATGGAGTTGACCGATCCATTACCTCCGAGTCGCTCTTTGAGCCGCGGCTGAATATTCAGCTGGGCACGGCCTACCTGCGCGACCAAATCGACAAATTTGGGCGTATTGAGTATGTCGCCGCCGCTTACAACGCAGGTCCAATGCGAGCGGTGCAGTGGCGCGCTTCTCTGCCTGCGGAGATGGACGAGTGGGCGGAAGCGGTCCCTTTCAAGGAGACGCGCGGGTATATTCAAGGCATCGTGCGTAATCGACTGCAGTATGAGCGGCTCTACGACGCGAATGGGAAGTTTCGTCCCGAGGTGGGGACGCGTGCGGTGACGAGACAGGGATCTGCAATTCCCAACTCAAGTCCGGCTGTCGAACCTGCTGGTTCGACTGTGCGCAGACGCAGAGTTATTGGGGGCAAAGAAGAGGAGTAGCGCTTATTGTTTACCCCTGGCGTCGTGAATCGTGAATCGTAATCGTGAATTCTAAATGGTGAATCGCAAACGTAATTGAGAGTGCTTGGGATGCTGTCTCACAGCTTGGAATGTCTCGAATTTAGCCCCAGGCGACCTGGATTTCCAGGAACGCTGGTTTCGAGTGCGGTTGCACTGGTTGCGATGCTTTTACTTTCGAATACCGTTTCTGCTCAACGACCAGCTAGAACCACTAATGCGTCAACGAGAACCATTACTATCACGACTGAACCAAATGCCATCGTCTGGATTGATGAGATTCGCCGCGGTGTTACCGACGCCTCGGGCAAACTTACGGTGAAGAACGTTTCGCCGGCCCGGCACAGCCTGCGCTTGCGGGCTAACGGATTCAAAGAATCTACTGTTGCCGTCTTACCGGGGAAAAGCAGTGCGACAGTAAAGCTTGTGCCTACGACCGACGCTGCCGAGCTGGCCTTTCAGGAAGCGGAAACCGCGCGTGAGCAAGCCAAAGACGATGAGGCGCGGCAGCGAGCCGTCGAGGCTTACCGACGCGCTTTAAAACTTCGGCCTTCCCTTCCCGCCGCGCGAGTTGGCTTGGCACGCGTTCTTCTCGATCTTAACGAATATAAAGAGGCTTTGGCTGAGATCGGGGCTGCCCGACGCTCGCGTCCAATCTATCCGGAAGCATCTGCCATCGAAGGCCGCATCCATCGCGAAGCTGCTTTTGATGAGGAAGCCATTAAATCTTTCCGCCGTTCGATTCGAGAAGCGCGTGGTTTTCAGCCCGAAGCTCACGTCGGTCTGGCACGCGTGCTGGAAGAGAAGGGTCAATTCGACGAGGCCATAGCCGAATATCGGAAAGCTCTGGATCAACTCGAGGATTCCGAACCCGTGATTTATCAACTGCTGGGAGCGGCGTACGAGCGTCAGCAGAAATACAAAGAAGCCCTCGCTGCGTATGAGAAATATCTGACGCTCGCCCCGAACGGCAGCCTCGCTCCCGCTATGCGCTCCATAATCGACCAATTAAAACGCGACGCCACAGGCGAGCAGCTCATTCCGTAGGTTTGCCCGTTAGACTCCTGCAGGGCCAGCAAAGAGAGGGTGTTCTGGATTCAGAGCCCTGGGAGCGTGGTGAACGCATAAAGCCTGCGGTGAAGCGCAGCGGAACCCCAGGTTAAAGCCGTTGAATTTTCCCGAGCCCGCGAGCGGGCGGCAGAGGCTACAAGGCAGACAACGCGCCTACGAAATGATCATCCACTGTCGCCCATTTCGCGGGCTTGCCAAATATTTCGATAACGCTTACCTAGGGTTCCGCTGCGCTTTACCCCAGGCTCTATGCTTTCGCAGGCTTCGCGGGCTCTAATCCGATCTGTTGCGGGACATCAGTAATAGAAAATAAAACGATTCTTGAACTACCACTTTATCTGTGAGAGCATCGCTCCTGTTCGGCATCTGTCTGAGCATCGCATCCTGGTTTTGTTTTAGATCGATCATGACCACACCTGCTTCTTCAACGCCTCGCCACGTTTCTCGTAAGGCGAGTCTTTTTACTGAATCGGTGATTCGCGAGATGACCCGTGAAGCCATTAAACACGGAGCGGTAAATCTCTCCCAGGGGTTTCCTGACTTTGCCGCGCCGGATGACATCAAACGAGTTGCGATGCAGGCCATCGCAGACGATATCAATCAATATGCCATCACCTGGGGGGCCCGCGACTTTCGCGAGTCGATAGCGAAGAAGACGAAGTGGTATCTGGGTATGGATGTCGATCCGGAAACAGAGTTGACCGTCACTTGTGGCTCAACCGAAGGGATGATCGCCGCGATGATGGCCACCGTTGATCCGGGTGAAGAGGTTGTCGTTTTTGAGCCCTACTACGAAAACTATGCGCCGGATGCGATTCTCTCCGACGCTCGTCCGCGCTACGTGCCGCTGCGTGCGCCTGAATGGAGCTTTGACGAAAACGAATTGCGCGCCGTATTTAACCCAAAGACGAAAGCGATCATCCTCTGCAATCCTAATAACCCGACGGGCAAAGTCTTCACGCGCGAGGAGATGGAGTTTATTGCGGGCCTCTGCCAGGAGTTTGACGCGCTCTGCTTCACTGATGAGATCTATGAGCACATTATTTATCCCCGGGAAGACGCAGAGATCCAACACACCTCAATGGCCCAGATTGCCGGCATGCGCGAACGCACGGTGATTGTGAACTCGATGTCCAAGACATATTCGGTTACCGGCTGGCGCGTGGGTTATTGCATCGCGCCGCCGGAGATCACCGGCGCCATTCGCAAGGTGCACGATTTTCTTACCGTCGGCGCTGCGGCTCCGCTACAGGCCGCCGGAGCTTACGCGCTATCGCTTCCGCCCGAGTACTACGAACGTTTGCAGGTTGAGTATCAGCGGCGTCGAGATCTTCTGCTGCCGGTGCTGGCTAACGCCGGATTCAAGACTTTCAGTCCCGACGGCGCTTACTACATTATGACTGACATCTCCGGATTTGGTTTTGCGAGTGACGTCGAGTTTACGCGCCACCTTATCCGCGAGGTGGGCGTGGCCTGCGTGCCGGGCTCGAGCTTTTATAGCGTTCCCGAACGTGGCGCTCAACAGGTTCGCTTTTGCTTTTGTAAAAAGGACGAAACGTTGCTGCTTGCGGGGGAGCGACTTGCGGCTCTCCAATCGCGAATCTGAAACGTAGCACGGTGTACCGCAAACATGAAAACTCATTTCGGACGATTCCTGGTCCTGGCTCTTGTTGTTGTGCTTCAATCACAACTCGCAGACGGCCAACAGGGCCCCGATCCTGAATTCAACACAACGGTGGCGCATCCGGCTTATAGTAAAAACTATCCCCGGGTGATATTTGACGAGGCTCACAACAACTTTCATACGACTACGGGGCGCTACAAACCGTTCGTCGATCTGATACTCAGCGACGGTTACAACGTTGTGCCTGGCCGGAAATTGTTCGCCAAGCCTTCCCTCAGCACCTTCAAGATCCTCGTAATTGCCAACGCACTGGGCGCCGAAGACATGGATGAGGAGGGCGCTGACCGTTCCGCTTTTACGGAAGAAGAATGTGATGTAGTGCGCGACTGGGTCAAGGGCGGAGGCGCTCTGCTTCTGATAGCCGACCATGCTCCATTCGGCGCCGCTGCCGAAAGCCTCGGCAAACGTTTTGGCGTTGAGATGAGCAAGGGATACACCTTCGATCCCGAGAATTACTTCAAGGGCCCCTCAACTCTCATTTTCTCCCGGGAAAACAAACGTCTGTTGGATCACCCTATTACACACGGACGCAAAGACAGCGAAAGAATCAATCAGGTCCTCACCTTTACGGGGCAATCGCTGAAAGGACCCGAAGGTAGCTCAGTTCTATTTCTATTATCCCAAACCGCCAGGGACAAGCCTGATCGCGAATCGAAAACATCCGTTTCCGCTGCCGGAAACGCCCAGGGAATTGCGTTCAAGTTCGGTAAAGGACGAGTGGTAGTACTGGGAGAGGCGGCGATGTTGTCGGCGCAATTGTCAGGTGCTGAGAAACAACCGATGGGTATGAACGTGGCGGGCAGCGACAATCGGCAACTAGCACTTAACATCATGCACTGGTTGTCTGGTCTGCTGTAGGTACGCTACATCCGCAGATTCCACAGATCATGAGTGAACAACGGGCAAATGCTCTCTGCTAGCTACTATCTGCGTAACCTGTGGATCTATTTAGGTGTCTGGGTCTTCAAGAAGTCGCGTAGTGTTCTCGGTGACGCTGCTGGGCTGAGACACAATTTCTCTGGTATTGCTCCGAGGCGAGTAATCACTAACGGGGACATTTTGCGGGGCAGGCAAAACGGCACGAGGTCGCTCTTCCGGCATGGTGCGGGAGTGTGAGGCGCCAGGGAGAGTTGTCGGCGATGGCGCCTGGACTGTGTCTTTTACAAACATAAACGCATAGAGAAATCGTAGTAGTCCTACCAAACCCAAGATGAAGAATACGAGTGATCCAACCTTGGCGACGGATTCAAACGGGCCGCCGACGTCCCACAGAAGAGTTGAAGCCAGACCTATTGCCCAGGCCAGAAGGGTCAGGAAAACGCTTTCCCTGATTATTCCACTGCGCCGCTTCGGTGGCTGAGCCGGATCACTGGCGAGTTGGGGAATGATGCCCGAGTTGTCCAGCAGCATTGCGACCCCGGCCAACGGGAAACCACAACGTGAACAAAAACGCATCTCTTCCAAACTCTGTTCGTGGCTGCATCGTGGGCAATACATAAGCTCTCCAGACCGGCAGGTGCTTTCCTGCTCGAGTGTCTACGAAAAGGCGAATGCCAAGGTTCGCCCTGAGGTGGTGCCGGAGTTGAACGTGGACACAGTCGAGTTGAAACCGAGTGAGTAATATCACACCCTGGGAGTTTCAGAGTAAGTCACTAATGACCTGGGATGGTGCCGGCAGTTTAGAGTTCAAGCTTTAGCCTTGACGCCAGCCGCCCCCTAAAGGTTGATCTCTGAACTTCCGAAATCATAATGAAGCCGTACCCTTGGGATGCTAAAAGGCAATTGATCTGGCTGGCGGGAGGTTTGACTCTTGGCACGCTGATGGCTTATCAGGACGCTCACGACGATGATGGGACATTCGTTCCGCGCTTCTTCATCTTCATGGAAAGCCTGGTGCTGATCATCATCGGCTTGCTCTTCTACATCTACTCGCGGAAAAAGGGATGACGTTCTAAGTTCGATCTTGAGATTGTTGCCTTCTCCCCAGAGCATGCTAAAGCTTGAGACTGAACTTCCTAATTAGGCGGCTGCATTGACTTGGATCGAATCGTGATCCCCTGATCGCCCACCACCAGCAAGCGACGCGCTTCGCCATAAGGCACACTTGAAGGCACGTATGAAAGGACGTATCGGTTCTTTCTTAGTTCATCACAAACGCTCTGGGCCGCCTCCACTGCCTCATCGATAGAAAAGACCAGCCCGCCGGTTCCTTCAACCAGTTTTTCAACAACCTGCTTTGGCTTCGGTACATCGCGCCGAATGGCGCCCCGCGTCCGATCGGAGATTTGGACCGTGTACACGGTAATGTCATTGGTTTGCAGCTCGGAGAGTGCCTTCTCAAACGTGGTCTTGCTGCCGCGGTCAAGACCATCACTGATGACTACGATCGCGCGCTTCTGCCCAGAGAGCGGACTTAAAGCCTGCTCGACGACAGCACTCAGTGCGTCGAAGAGATGCGGCTGGCCTTTCTTCCGGAAACCCTTTAGCGCCGCCTCAATGGATTTGGCGTTATCCGTCCAGTCAGCAACGATCTCGGCCTCCTCATCGTAGCCAACGATTAACAGTTGGTCCCCTTCGTAGATCTCGTACGCAAATTCGCGCGTGGCCCTTTCAAGCTTATCGATGTCGGCCCGCAGGGTCAGAGAATTATCCACCAACAAAACTATGCGAGCGGGAGAGGGATCCGGAGTAAGGTTTTTGATGGTCTGTTCTATACCATTATCATAGACGGCAACTTGCTTACTGTTTACATTAGCCACGGACTTATCGTCGCGCTTAACCACCACGCTCATGAGCACGCCACTCTGAGTTGAACTCTGCGACCTCCGACCTGCCTGCCCAAGCACCAGACCGCAGAACGTTGCCAGGAGCAGCAGAACCGCCGGTAAGTTACAAGGTTTGAAAACCCAATTGTTCAGGAGTTGAGTTATTGCGGATCCACCACGAGGTGATCGGTACATTAGTTCACGTTAAGGACGCTTCAATCACGACTGGAGACCTTTGTTGATGAAGCTTTTTCGGAAGTTTTCTTTGACGGGGAGTCATCCTTTGATTTCTTGTCAGACTTTTTCGAGTCTTTCTTATCACTGGCGCTCTTATCACTGGCACTCATATCACTGGCACTCTTATCACTGGCGCTCTTATCACTGGCGCTCTTATCGCCGGCGTTCTTATCGCCGGCGTTGGCTGCATCAGATTCGGCCTTCTCTGCGGCCTTCTTGCCGTTGCCAGCATAATCGGTGACATACCAACCCGAGCCCTTAAACTGAATCGCCGAGGCTGAAACTAGTTTTTCTAAACGTCCGCCACACTTGTCACACTTGGTGGGCGATTTGTCGCTCATCTTCTGAAAGACTTCGGTATGCGCCTGACATTTCTGGCACTCGAACTCGTATATGGGCATAGGTCTCAAATACTCCGTCGGGCGAATGGATCGCCAGTGAAGTATACGGGCGCTCCCACGGCCTTGCAATGTGAGGTTGGTTGGGAGCCTACGGTATTCGCAGTCAGGAAGGGTGCATTTTCATTTGGAGAATGCCCCCCTTCAACCTGCGAATTTGTGGGGCTTGAAGCAAACCCACTTTGCAACTTCATCCCCCGTTCGTTATGATCCGCGTTCAGGAGTGCCTCGTATTATCAGACCAGGGTGATTACTCTGAGCCCCTGGTCGCCGCTGTACCTTTTCATACGATGTCAGATACTGCAAAATCCCTCTCGCTCGAGCGCAAGATTAAGATGCATGAGGCGCGCGAGTCGATCATCACTCGTCTGGCGCTGGCTTTTCCGACCACGATCAATCTCGACAGGTTTTTGAACGTAATCGTTTCTGAGTTGGGGCGCATGATGAATGTAGATCGCTGCGATGTCATTCAATTAACTTCGCAGAGTGAACTGCGAATTAGCCATGAATGGCGGGCTTCAACTGACGTACCTTCCAGCCTGGGCACGGTGATCCCGCTGGATCTCAAGCAACTCTCGGAGCACGTAGACATAACCAAGCCCATCCGTCTTGACGATACTTCCAGACCGGGCCTGGATCAGAAAGTACGCTTTCTGGCCGCGAGTTTAGGAACGCGCTCTCTGCTCGTCGTCCCTGTTGTCCTTGGTGAAGACGTGCTGGGTCTGGTAGGAATGCACACCACGGGGACCCCGCGCGCCTGGCTTGATGACGAAGTTTCTTTTCTGGAGTCCGTCGCCGGACAGATCGCGGTGGGGTATCAATACACGAGGCTCTACACGGATAAAGAGCGCGAGGCCGAAACGAAGCGTGCCCTGCTGGAAATCGCTAACGCTCTCAACGCCCGATCTGACTTTCGCGAAGTCTCATCCCTCGTTCTGGAACGAGCCATAGCCCTCGTCGGTGCGGACTATTCAGCTCTCGGCGTCCTCGATCCCAAGGGCGGGCGCATCAGTCTGGCCGCCTTCAAAGCAGCGCCTCATGCTACCACTGATTCTGTTCAGGGATTGATTGATGCGCACGGACAATCGCTCGACGTAACCGAGTTTCCGGCGGCGATGGAAGTGCTGGCCCAGGGAAGAACATTTCGCTTACTGGACACCGACCTGCCTTTCCCGTTTCGTTTAATTTTTAACGCTACCCTGGGCGGACGCGCTGCTCTTGTTGCTCCCGTACGCGTCGGCGGACAGACCTTTGGCCTGCTGGGGCTCGTGTGGAGTGAGGCGCGCGCCGGGTTCCAGGACCACGAGGTGGCGCTCGTCGAGGGCATCGCCGATCAAATCGGCACAGCACTGGAGCGAGATCAGCTTTCCGCCGAAGTGATGCACTTGCGCAGCGCTTTACATGAACGCTACGGCGAGGACCGCATCATAGGTCAAACGTCGGCGATCCGGCGCGCCATGGAATTGGCTCTGAGTGTGGCGGACACCCAAACCACCGTCCTGATCCAGGGAGAATCGGGCACCGGCAAGGAATTACTCGCCAATTTGATTCATTACAATTCCGGGCGCGAAAACCATCCTTACGTCAAACTAAACTGCGGCGCGATTCCCGAAACGCTGCTTGAATCGGAATTGTTTGGTCACGAAAAGGGTGCGTTTACCGATGCCAGCGCTAGGCGAAGAGGAAGGTTTGAAGAAGCTAACGGAGGCACGCTTTTTCTGGACGAAGTGGGCGAGATGAGTTTGTCGGCGCAGGTTCGTCTCCTACGCGTGTTGCAGGATGGTGAATTCACGCGCGTCGGGGGAAACGAAGTGTCTAAGGCTGACGTGCGCGTGATTGCCGCCTCTAACGTGGACCTCGAACGGGCAACTGAGCTGGGCACGTTTCGCCGTGACCTTTACTACCGACTATCGGTGTTCCCGATAGTAGTACCGCCCTTACGAGACCGCCCTGAAGACATTCACCCCCTCGTGATCCACTTCCTGGAACACTACAAACAGAAGACCGGGCGCTTTATTTCGGGCATCTCCAAAGATGCGCTCCAGGCCTTAATGACTTACCAATGGGCCGGCAATGTTCGCGAACTCGAGAACGCGATCGAGCGTGCGGTAATCATCGCCTCAGGCCGGCAGATCGAGCTCGAGGATCTTCCCGAAGCAATTGGGAAGACCGTGCTTGAGGAACGCGATCGCATCAAGGTCGAGCGCGCGAGTGCAGCTAGCGAGGGACGCACAACAACATTCGAAGTGACCGTGCCCTCCTCGATGGAAGAGATAGAGCGCCAGGCCATTAAAGCCACTCTCGATTACACCAAAGGCGACAAGTCGCACGCCGCTCGAGCGCTGGGCATAGGCCGCAAGACGCTCTACCGGAAGCTTGGGCAGTACAACGGGGGACCGAGCTCAAGCGAGAACGATGAGTAGCGGTGCTTTCCTTCCGGGCTTCTGGTGCGCAAACAAATCCGACCGACAAGCGATTCCACGAACCCCACAATTCAGGGCCCAGAACTTAATTTTGCAGTTAACCTTGAACTGATCCCCTCAGGTGAGGAAATTTGCAGGTTGGGAAGGTGGACAAGCGCAGCGCGCCCCCGCTCCAGCTTAGCGTCTTTCGCCAGGCTACAAAAACCTCTCGATTCTCATGCTGACTCACTCCAGCGCGTCTTGAAGAGAGGCTAAAGTTGATGACGCTGCGCTGGAGCGGGGGTGCGCTGCACTTTGCCCACCTTCCCAACCTGCAAAATTTCCTCAGCTGGAGGGCCGTACGAGGTTAAGTGCTACTGGTCAGTTTACAACTTCCCATTCGGCTGCGGACTTTCATGATGAAGAACGAAAAGCCCGGCGGCAATAGAATTATCATTCCTTGCCAGACCTACGAGGAGGCAGTAAAGCTCTGCGAAAAGTCTCAACTCCAAAACAAGGCCCGAAGAAATCTGGAAGTAGACTAGTCTTCAACAATGAGAATGACTCGTTATCTGTCGGTCGGAATTGGTTAACCAACGCCCAACTGGTTGCGCCAAACTCACCACTGCCCTCTCAGACCCATCTTGTTGCGCCGGTCCGACGCTATTTGTTATAGTCCAAAACTAGAGTTCTCCAAGAATCAACCAAACTTGCGAGGCCACCGGGCTTCGCTTTCTGAAGAAAGGAATCCCTCATGGGAAGCGATGACTATCGGCGGGATAGTGGTGACAATATCTCCGCTCGTTTAACTTACCTCTTAATTGGTGGCGGAATCGGAGCCGTTTTAGCACTCCTATTCGCACCGAAGTCTGGTCACGAATTACGCGGAGATATTGCCGAGGCGACCCGCAAGGGTATCGACCGTTCGCGCGACGCTGCTCAGCAACTTGGCGATCGCGCTGGCGAGTACTACGAGACAACCCGCGAACGTGCTGCTGAACTCTACTCCACAGCTTCTGACAAGGTTGGTGAGGTGGCCCGCACGGCCCGCGAGAGCGCATCACGTCAAACAGGCACTGTGGCAGCGGCAATCGACGCCGGCAAGAAAGCCTATCAGGAAGAAAAACGGAAGACTGAACTGTCGGGGAGAATGGAAGCCGCTCCGAAGTACGACGAGACCACCAACTAAAGACATTTTTGATTTTCGATTGCCGATTGCCGATTCGAAGCAGCCCAGACGGATAAGCAATCGGAAATTGGAAATCGGCAATCGGCAATCCTATGCTTCTCGCACTGCAGATCAATACACGCGATCCGATGTTCTGGATGATGGTGGTAGTCGCTCTGTCGTTCGTCGTGATGGCCCTGGCGATGGTTTCAATTGCCGTGATTGTGAGTCGCGCGGTCAAGTCGGTTAACCGGCTTGAAGAAAAACTCGAGCCCCTGGTCGAGAGAGTCACCGTTATGAGCGAACAGGCTCGGCAGATTGCCGTGCAGGGGAAGCAAATCGCTGAACAATTCAACGTCATGTCCAACCATCTTTCTACGGCCACCATGCACTTCTCCGAATCGCTGGCCATAATCAAGGGAGAAGTGGGTGAGCTGAGGCAGGTGGTTAGCGAGAGCGCCCGCCAGGCTCGCGATAAGGTGGAACTCGTCAGCCGCACGATCGACAATACCCACCGGCGGGTTGCTTCGACTGCCGACTTCATTCAGACCAAGGTGATCGAGCCGGCGCGTGAGCTGGCGGCGATTATGGCGGGCTTCCGACGCGGCCTCGAAGTTCTCGTGGCGCCCGCGCCAAAGCCCGTCAATCAGATTTACGGAGAGGATGAGATGTTCATCGGCTAATCAACAGCCTCAGCTTTTCGTAAGGACCCGAGCCGTCGCATCCGAGAGCGTGGTTCGGGTTTTAGTTTGAAGGTCTGATAGTGGACCTTATGGAGTGCGCCGGCAGAGCGAAGCGTCGACGGCGCTTTGGATTCGGCTTCCGCACGATACAATCCAAAGCGGTGTCGCGCTGCGCTTGCCACCGCACTCCAAAAGTTGAGTGCGGTTTCCGGCGATTTTGGTGCGCACGCAGTTCTCCTGTTAGTATTGTTGGTACCTAAGTAACAGTAATCATGTCCACTGAAACCCCGCT
Organism: Pyrinomonadaceae bacterium; assembly: GCA_041744135.1. GTDB lineage: Bacteria > Acidobacteriota > Blastocatellia > Pyrinomonadales > Pyrinomonadaceae > PSRF01. The sequence goes on along the minus strand of JBGTLM010000306.1, from coordinate 16,502 downwards.
CGATTTAAAAAAGACTATCAACCTGCCGAAGACTGCTTTCTCGCAGAAAGCCAATCTCGCGCAGAGTGAAGTTGCGCGTCTAAAAAAATGGTCCGAACTTCGTCTTTACGAAATGATCCGACAGGACCGCTCCGGCGCAGAGAAGTTCATCCTGCATGATGGACCTCCCTACGCAAATGCCGACATCCATCTCGGCACGGCGATGAACAAGATCCTGAAAGACTTCATCGTGAAATCGCGAACGATGATGGGATACGACGCGCCCTATGTCCCCGGCTACGACTGTCACGGTCTGCCGATCGAGCTCTATGTAGACCGCAAACTGGGTGCGAAGAAAGCTAATATGCCGGCAGTGTCGATTCGCCGCGCCTGCCGGGAGCACGCGTCAGAAGCTTTGAAACGCCAGACGAGAGACTTCCAGCGACTCGGCATTCTGGGAGAATGGGACCATCCGTATCTCACGATGTCCAACCACTACGAAGCGGAAACGGCGCGCCTCTTCGGCCGCTTCGTCGAGCGTGGCTACGTATACAAAGGCGCACGGCCCGTCTACTGGTGCATTCACGATCAAACAGCGCTTGCCGAAGCTGAAGTTGAGTATCACCAGCACACGAGTCCTTCGGTTTACGTCAAGTTTCCTTTGCACAGCGATCCGGCGTTACTCGATCCGGCACTGGCTGGTCGCAAAGTGTTCGTACTAATCTGGACGACAACGCCCTGGACACTTCCCGCCAATCTCGGCATCGCGGTGCATCCGGAGTTTGAGTACGTGGCGTTCGAGCACGGTGATGAGGCTTATATCGTCGCCGGAGAATTGCTCGAGTCCGTGGCCGCCAAATGTGACTTGGGTGAACGCGATGCAAGTGGGAATCGTGTCGCGCCTGGAGTGCTCGCGCGCTTTACCGGCATCAAGCTCGATCGGCTCGAATGCCGCCATCCCTGGCTTGATCGCGCGTCCCTCTTAATGGTGGGAGAACACGTAACCCTGGGCGGCGAGGCTGACGCCGAAGTCGAACTGGATGTCAGAGAGGCAAGGGAGAAAAAAGTTACCGGCAAGGCAGGCACCGGCTGTGTACACACCGCACCCGGCCACGGTCACGACGACTTTGTAATTGGTAAGCGCTACGGCCTTGAGATCTACTGCCCGGTTGATAACTCAGGCCGCTTCACGCCTGAAGTCGAGCACTTTGCTGGTCACAGTGTCTTCGAAGCCAATCCGAGGATCGTGGAATTCATGCGCGAACGCGGAGTGCTGCTTTTCACCGAAAACTACGATCATCGTTACCCGCACTGTTGGCGCTGCAAGAATCCGGTGATTTTCAGAGCCACTCCGCAGTGGTTCATTTCCATGGACCGGGCTGGTGGCCCGGTGGTGGAGCGCGACGAGGATGGTCGTGACCGCACCAACTTCACCGAAAACTTCTCCGACGCTTCTTCGATATCCCCCGCATCGCTCAGGGAAGCTGCCTTGCGAGAGATCAAACGAGTCGCGTGGCTTCCGGCCTGGGGCGAGGAGCGGATGCGCAACATGTTCAAAGGCCGGCCGGACTGGTGCGTCTCGCGGCAACGCGTCTGGGGAGTGTCCATTCCCGTGTTCTACTGCGCTAAGTGCAACGAGGCCGTGGCAGATCCTATAATCATCAGCAACGTTGCCGACGTGTTTGAACGCGAGTCTGCCGATGCCTGGTACACGCGCGAAGCGCGTGAGCTCTTGCCGGAAGGTTACAAATGTAAAACGTGTGGCGCGGACGAGTGGATTAAAGAGACCGACATTTTGGACGTTTGGTTCGATAGTGGAGCCTCGTCAATCGCGGTCCTGGAGCACCGCCCGGAGTTACACTGGCCGGCTGACGTGTACATCGAAGGTGGCGACCAGTTTCGCGGCTGGTTTAATTCGTCGCTGATGGTGGGACTAGCCGTGCACGGCCGCGCGCCGTACAAGACCGTTCTGACCCATGGTTGGACGGTGGATGCGCAGGGAAAAGCAATGCATAAGTCGGGGGGTAATGCCGTGCCGCCAGATGAAGTCATAAAAGACTCGGGCGCGGATATCTTGCGTTTGTGGTGTGCGTCCTCAAATTATTTTGATGACATGCGCTGCTCGGCGGAAATACTGCAGCGCGTCACCGACGGTTATCGCAAGTTGCGCAATACCTCTCGCTTTGCCCTCGGCAATCTCCACGGTTTTGATCCCGCACGCGACAGCGTTGCAGACGAGGAATTGATTGAGATTGACCGCTGGGCGCTAGCCGAGCTTGATGTGGTGTTGGGAAAGGTGCGCAAGGCTTACGAAGCCTACGAGTTTTACACGGTCTATCACACGCTTTACAACTTCTCCACCGTCACACTTTCCGCGCGCTATTTCGACATCATTAAGGATCGTCTCTACACATTTGCTCCGCGCAGTCCAGCGCGCCGCTCTGCACAGACGGCTCTCTATCGGATTGCTCAGTCGCTCGCGCTAATGCTGGCACCGATACTCGTTTTTACGGCGGACGAGATGTGGGAAAATTTGCCGTCAGACGAAACCAAGCCACGTTCGGCGTCGGTACATCTCGGCACGTTCCCCGAGGCTAACCGGCAAACCGATTTCAACGTGCTCTCTGAGTGGGAACGACTTTTTGAGATCCGCGAGGACGTCCTTCGGGCGCTGGAAGAATCAAGAACCGCTAAATTGATTGGCAGCTCGCTGGAGGCGCGCGTTGAGATCTCAGCGGCGGGTAGCGCCTACGAAGTGCTTGAACGCTACAAAGATCAGCTGCGCTACATCTTCATTGTCTCGCAGGTAGACGTGCTGCCCTCGGAAGAAGGCGCAAGCGGCGTGGCAATCAAGGTCCATCCGGCCGCTGGTGAGAAATGCGAGCGCTGTTGGAACTATTCAACTCGGGTTGGCGAAACGTCCCGTTACCCTGGTGTTTGCGAGCGATGCGTGGCGGCCCTCCAAGAGATTGAACGGGAAGGCGTGTATTGAGGCAGCAACTTGCGGCTTGCATCCTTCCGGGCGGAAAGGCTTTGGAGATGTCTCAAAATTGAGAATGAAAAAGGTACTCCACGAACGTAATTACATGGAGCAGATCTGCTCCAATACAGAACCGCGAGCGGTAGCGACCGGATCCGAGCACTCAACACGCTGTAAAACCGCAAATTATGATGAATCGAGTTTAGGACCCGGTCGCTACCGCTCGCGGTTCTGTAGTGAGCGACGACGTTGCTGGCGCTTAACTGTGTTCTTTAATCGGCTAGGCTTTCCGCACGGAAGGCGGCAAAGCCGCGAAGCGAAGCCGGCCTAATGCTTATACCTAGATATTTGTACCACAAAAATGAACGAGCCTCGACTCATAGAAAATTCCGCGACCGGCCTCGGCTGGCGTGCGGGCTACCTGCTGGCCGCGTTTGGCATCTACATGGCTGACCAAGCAAGCAAAGCCTGGGCGGTGCGTGCCCTTCGGTCCGGTGATGATCGAACCATAATCAATGGCTTCCTGGATTTTGCTTATACTGAGAATAAAGGCATCGCTTTTGGTCAGTTACAGGAAGGCGGGTCCTTTGGGCGCTGGTTCTTTGTCATTCTCGCGCTCGCCGCGGCCGTCGCTGTGCTCTACTACTTTGTGCGCACGCCGCGCAACGACGATCGCATCCTAGGTGCGTGCGCCTTGCTACTGGCAGGTATTACCGGAAATCTGACTGACCGCGTGCGGCTCGGCTATGTTATCGATTTTATCTCGGTGCACGCCGGCTCGTATCATTGGCCCACGTTCAACGTCGCAGACGCGAGCATCTGCGTGGGCGCAGGCCTGTTGGCCTGGGACCTGATTCTTGAAGGAAAAAGAGAGAAAAGGTCAGTGGCAAGTCAGTAAGACGGGTGTCGGGTGTCGGGTGCCGGGCGTCAGGTGCCGGCTAGAAACTTAAGGCCCTGTGACACCTGATCTGACACCTGGCACCTGATATCCGACACCCGCTTTATGTATCCTGAACTGTTTCGCATCGGCAACTTTCCCGTCAACACGTACGGCGTGTTTCTCGCGTTCGCTTTTCTCTGCGCTATCCTGATCACAGTCAGACTCGCCGCACGTGATGGATTACCTCGCGAAAAAATTTACGACTTGAGCCTCTGGATGCTTCTGTCAGCACTTATCGGCTCCAAGATCCTGATGTTCTTTGTCGAGCCCGAGTATCAGGAAAACCCACTGCAGTTACTTTCGCTCGACTTCCTCCGTTCGGGCGGAGTTTTCTATGGTGGGCTGCTCGGCGCAATCCTGGCCGGATACTTTCTGATGCGTCGTTACAGTCTCCCCTGGTGGAAAACCGCTGATGCGTGCGCTCCCGGCATCGCTATCGGTAATTTCTTTGGCCGCCAGGGTTGTTTTGCGGCCGGCTGTTGTTGGGGCAAACCTACGTCGTTGCCGTGGGGAGTGCAGTTCTCTGAATTGGGCCATCAGATAACTGGCGTACCGATCGGAGTTCATCTGCATCCGACTCAGCTTTATGAGTCGTTCGCAATGCTCACAATTTTCTTCCTTCTCTTTTGGCTCCACAAGCGCAGGAAATTCGACGGACAAGTAATACTTCTCTACGCCCTGCTCTACTCCGTCATTCGCTTTGCGGTTGAGTTTGTTCGGGGCGATCCGCGCGGCGACATTCTGGGCCTATCATCACTGACCGGACTTTCTACATCACAGATTATCAGTATGGTGGTTGGCATCTGCGCCTCGGTGCTGCTAATTACCCGCTGGCGTAAATCGAAATCGAGCACAATCGCGGGAACTGGGGGACGGGTCGCATCCAACGCCGCGCACGCATAAATTCGGTGTCAGCCGAATGATGCCCCTCCCGGGAAGCGCCGCATCCGGTCGGCGATTTGGCCCGCTCAGACCTAGGCCTGGGAGTGAGAAGTAACCGTGGACTTGTAACGGCTCTTTAGAGTAGGACTGTACCAGTGAAACGATTAGCCTGCTGTTTTACCCTCGGAATTCTAACTGTAACTCTGGTGGCCCTTGGCCACTCGCCGGCGTTGCCCTCGTTCGTCGCGTCATCCCCCCAAACCGAGGAGCACCTACGCAACATCAAGCAGTTAACCTTTGGTGGAGAAAACGCTGAAGCCTATTTTGCAGTGGATGGTCGAAAGCTTATCTTTCAGTCCACGCGCGACGGCCGCGCATGTGATCAGATTTATACGATGAATGTGGATGGCTCGACCGTCAAAATGATTTCGAACGGCACCGGGCGAACGACGTGCTCCTATTTCTTTCCTAACCTGGGCCGCGTGCTCTACTCATCGACGCATCTGGGAGGAACCGCCTGCCCGTCGCGTCCGGATTTTTCCCAGGGCTATGTGTGGGCCATCTACCCCAGCTACGACATTTTCATTGCTCGGCCAAATGGCTCGCAGATCCAACAACTTACTAAAACTCCCGGCTACGATGCCGAGGCGACGATCTCCGCGAACGGTAAAAAGATAGTTTTCACCTCAATGCGAGATGGCGATCTCGAAATCTACACGATGGATGCAAACGGCCGCAACGTTCGTCGGCTGACCAATGAACTCGGTTACGATGGTGGACCATTTTTCTCCCCTGACGGCAAACAGATCGTCTACCGCGCGCATCACCCGCAATCCGAAAAAGACAAGAGTGATTATCGCAGTCTGCTCAAGGACAACCTTATCCGTCCCAGCACTCTCGAGCTCTGGGTCATGAATGCCGACGGTTCCAACAAACGGCAAATTACTCGTAACGGCAAAGCTAATTTCGCGCCCTATTTCTTTCCGGACGGCAAACGAATCATCTTTTCGTCAAACCTTAATGACCCCAAAGGACGAGATTTCGATCTCTATAAAATCAACATTGACGGACTAGGGCTCGAGCGCATCACCTTCAACGACACCTTTGATGGTTTCCCAATGTTCTCTCCTGACGGAAAGCAGATTGTCTTTGCCTCAAATCGCAACGCAAGGGCTCGCGGCGAGACAAATGTATTTATCGCGGATTGGATTGAATAGGTGCAGGCGCGACATTGCTTAGTGGGAGGGGCCCGTCCTTCGCTAAACAAGGATAGACGACCCACTAAATCGCTCGAAATAACACCAACAACAATTTCGTGTCGGTTTGTGTGATTTCGTGGATCGCTTCGCTCGCTCGAAATGCTCAACCACAAGAAACGCGGGTTTGCTTCACAGGATCCAGGGCAAAAGGGGAATTGAAATCAGGACACAACTCCCCAGGTCCGCTAACTTCACAACCAGGGTCCGACGCAAGCCGGGAGTCTTAAAATGAAAAATACACTGTTCCGCCGTCATGTTCCGTTCTGCATCCTCAGCATCGCGATATCTATTGCGACCCTTGCGCAACAACCAGCCTCCCGACTCACACCCAGCGCAGATCGGTTGCGACGGGACGTCACCTATCTCGCTTCCGATGCCCTCGAAGGCCGCCGTACGGGATCATCAGGCGCAAATGATGCCGCTCATTACATCGCTGCCGAATTTTCACAACTTGGGTTGCGACCTGCTTTTCAAACCATACGCGCCCCTAAGAACAGGGGCGAAGCGCGGTCCAACTACCGACAAAAGTTTCCTTATGTTGCCGGCGTAAAGCTGGGTAGCAGCAATGAAATGTCTTTCATGGAGGGCTCGGGTAGCACAACAAACACGCTGCGGGTCAGTGAGGATTGGACGCCGCTCGGTTTCTCGGCAAACGGAAGGGTCGAGAATACTCACGCAGTTTTTGTGAGATTCGGCATTGCCGTCGGAGAGTTGAGATACGACGACTACTCGCAGGCTAATGCGAGCGGAAAGATTGCCATTGCCTTTTCAGGGACGCCCGATGGTGACAACCCTCACGGTCAATTCGCGCCTTACGGAGACGCACGTTGGAAAGCGATTGCCGCTCGAAATGCCGGAGCGAAAGCACTGATCGTAGTTACCCGCGAAGAGAACTTCAAAGACGATCCTCTGACGCAACTGCATTACGACAACAGTGCCGGTGATGCTGGACTGCCCGTCATTGCCATTTCACGTTCTGCCGCCTCGAGAATTCTAGGCCTCGAGGGTTCCGCCGCTCTGAATGACCTTCAAAAGGCCAGTAGCGGCTTCTCCCTTAGCAAGTTGGCGCCGCCGCCAGGGGGGTCCCCAGATAGAGAGAGTTGGCTCCTGCCAAACGCGGCACCGATAACTCTCGTAACCGACGTCGCGCGCCCCGAAGTCGCAGCGGCAAACGTCATAGGCATACTCGAGGGCTCTGACCCCACTCTCAAGAACGAAGCCATCGTGATTGGCGCTCACTATGATCACCTGGGTCGTGGCGGCGCGGGCAGCCTGGCGCAGCGAGCAGGCGACGTCCACCACGGCGCAGATGACAATGCCTCCGGAACCGCGGGCATGATCGAGCTGGCACGTTTTTTCTCAACTCAGCGACCCAAACCCCGTCGAACCCTTGTCTTCGCCGCTTTCAGTGGAGAGGAAGAAGGACTGCTCGGCTCGAATTACTACGTCAACCACCCGGTAATGCCGCTGGCAAACACCGTCGCCATGATCAATATGGACATGATTGGCCGGATGAGGGACAGGAAACTCGTGATCGGAGGCGTGGGCACGGCGCCGGAGTGGCCGGCGATGATTGAGCGGGCCAACCTCTTGCAGGGCCTGGCGGTAAATGCTGAACCCAGTGCGCATGCCGGCTCTTCCGGCAGCCTGCCCATGGTGGTTGGTGCTAATGGCCGAACGGTTGTCGGCAACGACCTAGGCAAACAGTTTCTGCTTACCTTGAATGAAGACGGCTTTGGCCCGAGCGATCATTCCTCGTTCTACGCCAAGCAAATCCCCGTCCTCTTCTTCTGGACCGGGACCCATGTCGACTACCACAAACCCTCCGATACAGCGGAGAAGATCAACTATGACGACGAGGCTCGGATACTCGCAATGGTGGCCAGCATCGTTCGCGACGTCGACGCGAGTGACAAACGACCCACGTACCGGGTCGCCAAAAGCGCAGCCGCGGGACACTCGACCGGTTTTCGAGTCTATCTCGGCACCATACCTAACTACGCTGATTCGAGCGACGGCTTATTGTTGGACGGAGTGCGTGATGATTCGCCGGCGGCTCGGGCAGGACTGAAAGCCGGCGACCGGATCGTCAAGCTGGCCGGCCGCGCAGTACACAACGTCTACGATTACACGGCCGCGCTAGGTGAAATGAAAGCAGGTCAGGAGTATGAAGTGGAAATCATGCGCGGAAGCGAGCGCTTAAAATTGAAGCTAACGCCGGCAGCCAGGAAATAAAAGCAGCGAACCCAAAAGGACGGCTCAAGCCACGCTAGTTTGCAGGTTTGGAAGGGTGGCTTGCCTCCGCTGACATTGGAAAGCCATCGCCATTTAGCAAGAACCTCTCAACTCCAGTAACCTCACAGGTCGGGAAGGCGGACCCTGTCCCCGCCTCAAGTTTGAAAGCCACTCAGCAGAGTCTTAATCCTCATCTCCTCTTCTTAAACCTGTACCACCTCATTTCCTGTGATTGCTTGCCTCCGCGGTTTTAGCTTATATTGCTCGCCTCTCTGCTATTCAAAACCGACCTCGTCGAACGAAAGGCTTAAGCCGCTATATGCCTAAACGTGTTCCTATCACTGTCGCACATGGCGACGGAATCGGCCCTGAGATCATGGCCGCCACGCTTCACATTCTCAATGGGGCCGGTGCCGAGCTCGATGTTGAAACCATAGATATCGGCGAGAAAGTTTATCTCGCAGGCAACAGCTCGGGCATTGAGCCCAGCGCCTGGGACTCGCTGCGCCGGACAAGGGTTTTTCTCAAAGCTCCGATCACCACTCCCCAGGGCGGCGGCTACAAAAGTTTGAACGTGACGGTGCGCAAAACCCTCGGCCTCTATGCTAATGTTCGTCCCTGTGTCTCCTATCATCCGTTTGTCGAGACCAAGCATCCGCAGATGGATGTGGTCATAGTCCGTGAGAACGAAGAGGACCTCTATGCCGGCATCGAGCATCGCCAGACCGATCAGGTAGTCCAGTGTTTGAAACTGATCTCACGTCCCGGTTCGGAGAAGATTGTCCGCTACGCTTTCGAATACGCACGCAGAAATAATCGCAAGAAGGTCACCTGCTTCACCAAAGACAACATCATGAAGCTTACGGACGGCCTTTTTCATAAAGTGTTTACTGAGATCGCCGCGGAGTATTCGGATCTTGAAAACGAACACTGGATCGTAGATATCGGTGCCGCCAAACTCGCCGACACACCGGGAGCCTTCGATGTTTTGGTAATGCCGAACCTTTATGGTGATGTGCTCTCTGACGTAGCGGCGCAAATTGCCGGCTCGGTGGGGCTCGCGGGTTCGGCGAATATTGGTGAGCGGGTGGCGATGTTTGAAGCGATTCATGGGTCTGCTCCGCGCCGCGCCGGACAGAATCTGGCCAATCCGTCGGGCCTGTTGCTGGGCGCTGTGATGATGCTGGTCCACATCGGAGAAATGGGCGTGGCGGAGCGGGTGCACAATGCCTGGCTGCGAACCATTGAGGATGGAATTCATACCTACGACGTCTACAAAGAAGGGGTGAGTCGAGAGAGAGTGGGCACGAAGGAGTTTGCCGACGCAGTGGTGCAGCGCGTGGGGCAGACGCCCCAGACTCTCAAGGCAGCGAAGTACAAGCCGGTCGAAGGCGAAGTAGCTGAAAGGAAGCAAACTGCCGGCCACGTACGCGCGCAGAAGGACCTGGTGGGTGTGGATGTATTCGTCGACTGGTCTGTCGCTTCGGCAGACGATCTGGGCAGCGCGCTTGTCGGTCTGAACGGAGACGGTCTTAAGCTGGAGATGATGAGCAATCGGGGTGTGAAGGTGTGGCCGGGTGGTCACTCGGAAACCTTCTGCTCCGATCACTGGCGCTCTCGCTTCTTATCTGAAAACAATGGCGGCACAGTCTTGCACTCACAGATCGTTTCCCTCCTTGACCGCTTCACACGTGCGGGCTACGACTTTATCAAGACTGAAAACCTTTACACTTTCGACGGCGAACGTGGCTATTCGCTGGATCAGGGGGCCTAAATTGCGAATTGCGAATTGCGAGTTCGCTTAACTTGAAATATTTAACGGTGGAAAGGCTGCGGCTATGGTCAAGAAGCGAAATCCGAAATCCGAAATCCGAAATTCCAAGTGCCTGGTCGCGGTCATAATGGGCAGCAAGTCCGACTGGGAAACGATGCGTCATACAGACGAGGTGCTGACGCGTTTCGGCGTCCCGCATGAGTGTCGCGTAATCTCCGCGCATCGGACCCCCGAGTTGGCCTCAGCTTTTGCCTCAAACGCCCAGGCTCGCGGCACCGAGGTGATCATCGCCGCAGCCGGCGGCGCAGCCCATCTGGCGGGCGTCATCGCCGCGCACACAACCCTGCCGGTGCTTGGTGTGCCGATGAAGAGTGACGCGCTGAACGGTATGGATTCCCTGCTCTCCACTGTTCAGATGCCGGCCGGCGTGCCGGTTGGAACTCTGGCGATTGGAAAACCCGGAGCCACCAATGCGGCGCTTTTCGCGGTGGCGATACTGGCCAATAGCCGGCCCGAGCTGCGCGAAAAGCTGCGTGAGTTTCGTGAAGATCAGGAGAAGCAGGTTCGCGAAGCCGTCCTCGAATAGCCGTTAGTCATTCAAGACATATTGCAGAACCCTTCCGACGGCTTCTCCTTGTTTAACAAAACGCTGAGTGACCCGGATGCGACCACTCAACCTTTGGAGTGCGGTGGCAAGCGCAGCGCGACACCGCTTTGGATCTGGCGAGTGGGTGCGAATCCAAAGCGCCGTCGCCGCTTCGCTCTGCCGGCGCACTCCATAGCTAACTGACTGCGGTCCGGATTCCGGGTATGAAAAAAATAATTGTTTATGGTCTTGTCTATGGCCTGTGCGGCGGGCTGTTGATTGTCGTGCTCAAACTCATCGAGTATCGATTTCTGGTGGTGCAGCACTCAGTGGAGATCTACGGTGGATTGACCGCGCTGGTGTTTGCCACCTTGGGCATCTGGCTCGGTCTCAAACTCACCAGGAAGGAACAAATAGTCGTCGTAAAGGAAGTTGCGGTCCTGGCTACACAGCCATTCGCGCTAAACGAAGAGAGGTTGCGTGAGCTTTCTATTACTAAACGTGAACTCGAGATACTCGAGTTAATCGCACAGGGCATGAGCAATCGGGAGATTGCCGAAAAACTCTTCGTAAGTGAAAACACAGTGAAGACGCACTCCAGCCGCTTGTTTGACAAACTGAGTGCCAAACGAAGAACTCAGGCGGTGCAGATTGGCAAGGAACTCGGACTGATACCGTAGAACAAAAGGAGGCAGTCGGCAGAAGGCAGGAGCAGGAAGACCTAAAGAAAAGGACCGCAGTGCCATTTGAAGGGTTTGCCACACCTTAGAAGATTCAGAAATGTCGGAGATTCGCATTGCCCAACCTGGGACGAAGAAACCATTCAGCGAATTTACAGTCGTGACTTAAGACGACTTTCGCCTTCCCGCCGGAGAGTCCGCGTAAACGACTATCAATTTTGATTCGTTAAGAGTGCTCTCCGCACCGGGAGCAGTGAATTTTTACCGGAGAAATGGCTACCGACTCGTAGAAACCACGGCACAGGCGCGATCACGAAGGTGTCGAAATGATGAAAGAGCACGTAACACCAAAGTAGTATTTTTCGGTGAAGGCAAGAAATCATGCGAAAGTATGACGACACACGCGGCCGGAGGAAGTTAGTCTCGCACCCGTTCGTCAAAGTCTCTGTTAGTTGAGGAGAAGTTCCAATGAAAAAAACTATTTTGACTTTCGGGCTGATTTCCGGCGCCGTGTCGTCCGTGCTGATGTTATCCACGGTGCCTTTCATAGACAGAATCGGTTTTGACAGGGGAGTGATCGTGGGTTACACCGCGATCGTTCTTTCCTTTCTGCTGGTGTTTTTCGGGATTCGCTCCTACCGCGAAAACGTGGGTGGAGGCCAGATCACTTTTGGGAGGGCGCTGAGCGTTGGCCTTCTGATCACGCTCATTTCGTGTGCGTTTTACGTAGTCACCTGGGAGATCATCTACTTCAAGCTGATGCCAGATTTTGCTGAAAAGTATACAAATTACATGGTGGAGCAGGTGAGAGCCTCGGGCGCCGGCCAACAGGTAATTGACGCAAAGATGCAGGAGATGAAAAGCATGAAAGTGCTGCTTGACAACCCTCTGTTCAACGGGGCCATCGCGTTCCTGGAGCCGTTCCCCGTCGGATTGATTATTAGTCTGATTTCTGCGGCGATATTGAGAAAGCGAAAGCCAAAGGACCGCGAACAAGTGGTAGGTGAGACCGCTTCCGAACTCCTAGCCCGTTAAGAGATATCAGTGGTTCTGCACCATCGCGAACGCGCGTACCGGGAAGGTGCCGAAGCTTTTCACTTTTGCCGGAACTGCAAAAAACCGGAAGCCGGTAATCGGGAGTTCGCGCAAACCGCACAGATGCTCAACGATGGGAATGCCCGCGGCCAGGAGAATTGAATGGGCCGGCCGGCGACCATCAGCTGTATCGTCAATGTTGTAAGAGTCAATTCCCACAAGCGCAGCTCCCTTGTCTGCCAGAAAAGCCGCAGCGTCCCCACTGAGGAAGGGATGCCTGCCGTTTGAATACTCTTCAGTTCTCCAGCGCATGTCCCAGGCGGTGTGAAACAGTACGGCTTTAGCTTTTACATCCAGGTGTTCCAAAGCGGCTGCGGTGATCGCCCGATCCTCTGGATCGGATAGATTATCCCCACTCGTTTCTATGTTTGGGAACTTCGCGCGCTCAAGCTCGCGTGCCGCGCCGCCAACATGCCGTACGAGGATCCCTTCCAGATACGCGAGCGACTCCAACGACAGACCTGCCAGATCTTTTCCATCCTCATAGCGATGGAAGGGACTGTCGAGATACGTGCCTGTGTTGGCGACCATTTCAATGTGGCCGATTTGAAACTCCGTTCCCGGAGCGTACAAGACTCGAGATGCTTCGCGGGTCAGATGATCCGAGATAACCGGCGCCGGCAGTCCTTTGTACGTGATCATGCCGTGCTCGATTGTGTGGCTGAGGTCTATGAGCGTGGAAGACATGGAAACAAGTGGTGGTTTCAAACTCAGCGAGGTTAGGAACACCTTATCGCGAACAATATCGTCGCTCACTACAGAACCGCGAGCGGTAGCGACCGGATCCTATATTCAATTCGCTCTGAATTGCGGTTTTACCGAGTATTGAGAGGTGGATCCGGTCGCTACCGCTCTCGGTTCTGTATCGGAGCAGGAACTGCTCTAGTAGTTACGTTCGTAAAGTCCTTCCATTCTGATTTTGACACAGAGCGAAGCGGCGGCGGCGCTTTGGATATTGGCGTTGTAGCCTCTTACAGATCAACAAAGCGGTGTCGCGCTTCGCTTGCCACCGCACTGCAAAGGTTCGCCGCAATCCCTTGCGAACTCCTATAGCTTTCGGTGCACCCGCTGTTAACTCACGCATCTCGCTTCAATATGAAGGCAGCTATCGCGCGGAGACCCTCGGTGGGTTTGTCGATCTGTTCCAGGGCGGCGCATGCCTCCTGGTGAACCAGATCCGCTCGCTGATGTGCGGACTCGATTCCATAAAGCGATGGGTAGGTTGCTTTTTGCGCGCGTGCGTCTTTGCCCGGGGTCTTGCCCAGAGTCTCAACTGTCGCAGTAACGTCGAGAAGATCGTCGGTGATCTGAAAAAGTAGACCGAGTTGCGCCGCATACCTACCAACAGCTTCAAGTTCCGCGTCGGTTGCCTCCGCAATGATGGCGCCGCAACGGGCGGCAGCAATTATCAGCGCCGCAGTCTTCAAACGGTGAATCTGCTCCAACTCTCCGCTCGTCACCGCGCGCGATTCCGCTTCGAGATCACGGGCTTGCCCCGCCACCATTCCTCGGGGCGTGCCTGCCGCGCGACCTAACTCGCTAACCAACAGAACTCGTCGCTCAGCCGATAGCGACGAGTCTTCGGCGATGGTTTGGAAAGCAAGCGTTTGCAATGCGTCCCCCGCAAGGATCGCAGTAGCTTCGTCAAACTGTATGTGACAAGTAGGCCGACCACGCCGCAGTTCGTCATCATCCATCGACGGCAGGTCGTCGTGGATCAGCGAATAGGTGTGGATCATTTCCAGCGCACATGCGGTTGCCCGAAGCACCTCATCTCGAGCCCCGAAGACTTCGCCGGTTGCGAGCATCAGGATAGGCCGAAAGCGCTTGCCACCGGCGAAGACACTCCAGCGAATCGCCTTGTGCACCGAAACCGGCTCTACAGATTCACCGGGAAGAAGGCTATCGAGTGCGCCCTCGATTAACGCTCGGCGTTCGTGAAAGAAACCTTTAAGGTCAAAGGCAGGCGTAAGTGAAAGCTCAGAAGACGTTTTCATTCTCCGTCGAGATTCTCCTGAGGTATCACTTTGGAATCTTCGAAAGGGGCTACCACGGGCCGTCCCTGGTTGTCGCGCAGCAGTACCTCGATCCGACGCTCGGCTTGACTTAGTCGTTCCTGGCACTCTCGGGAAAGGCGGATGCCCTGCTCGAATAGCTCCAGACTCTTTTCCAGCGCCAAATCGCCCTCCTCGAGTTCACGGACGATTTGTTCCAGCGCCTCGAGCGACGCTTCGAAAGTTCTGGGCTGCGGTTCGTTAATGGTCATTAAACTCTCGCTTTGGAACCCGGTCATTCATGTCGGGTGGTGACGCGAAAAGCTCCCGAGTGCTCCTTAACAGACGAGCTACTGTCCCCGGTGCCTTCGCCGCGCGGTTGGCGATGGTTTCTTCCGCTATCTAAGCGGTCCAATCGCCGGAAAATCTTTCATAATGTCATCCACGATTCGTGGTACGACAGTGTTATCTTTCATGGCCGCCACTTTCCACCGCTCGCCGTGGCGCTGAAGAGTAAGCTCAATCTCCTGGTTTTGCACGGGAGCGACGGCCATTGCGGTGTCACCGTCAGTAGTAATCTTGACAAGATAAGGCAGCCCGATGGCGAGGATAATGAACGGCTTTGGTTCCGACTCCTCCCGCACGCGTTTCACCAGGGAATCGCGAACGCCTTGCTTCACATCAGGCAGCAGACTCGGCACGAGGGCTTCGACACGCCGACGCTGCTGAGTGCTCAGCGTAACTCCATAGCGTGCGACCGATTGCTCTGTAACGTCAGCCGCCAACCCATCGACTATCTTATCAATATCGACGATTTCATTAACGACCGTCAGATCATTTCGCTGTACCGCATCAACGAGCAAAGCGAGCGTGTATGCGGGCGTGGTCCGGTAATGTCGCCACCATAGATAGCCACCGGCCGCACCAAAGACAGTCACCAGGACAAGAGCGGCTCCCAGCGCAGCCATGATCTTTGGCCAACGTCTGCCGCCGCGACTGATCGGACCCTGCGCACCACGCGGCTGCTCGAAACTGATTACCAGACGCTTGCGGCTTTGAGGCCTACCGGCTTTCTGCTCAGGAGTCATCTCTTTTCGTTATGGTGAAGAGTCTGGGAAGCTCAGGTTTCCTCAATGCCCTCGACCCGTGCCTCGATTCGGCCTTTAGCTAGACGCACACGTATTGAATCGCCTACCGAGGCAGACTGCGCGTCGCGCAGCAGATTTCCGGACCGGTCCTCCGCGATAGCATAACCACGTTGCAGCACGGCCAGGGGCGAGAGCGCGTCGAGCGACGTTGCTGCCAGGCCGAGACGGCTACGGGCTTCCTCAAGACAGGTCTCCATCAAGCCGCGGCAACTACTGTATGCGGTATCGAAGCGCACTGTGGCGTTGGTTAGACGCTTTTGCAGCCTCACGGGTGAAAGCTGGAAAGAAACAGCATCAGCTCGTCCGCGCGCATCGCGTACGGTCCGATTCATCTGGAGCTGCATACTGTGGGTCGCGGAATTACTTCCGATTCGCGCATTCCGCACCCGCGAGCGTACCTCGTCAAAGACCTGAGACAATGCATGCTCTTGAACTCTGGTACGAGCATCCATAATCTTGAAACGCATCAGCCGCGAGAGGCTGCGTCTCAGCTCGGCCAGGGTTGAGCAGATCTGATCTTCCTGCGCCGCAACCAGTTCCGCGGCGGCAGACGGAGTTGGGGCGCGCAAGTCGGCGGCAAAATCGGCGATGGTAAAATCTGTTTCGTGGCCTACTGCTGAAATTACCGGAATTGCCGAGGCCCGGATGGCGCGGGCGACTTCCTCCTGGTTAAACGCCCAGAGGTCTTCGGTTGAGCCGCCGCCTCGTCCAATAATAAGCACATCGATCAGGTCATCGCTAAGGCCGGCGCGCTCGGCTCGTTTGTGGTGATCGTTAATCAATCTAATAGCTCGAGCGATGTCGCTACCGGCGCCATCGCCTTGCACACGCGCCGGGGAAAAGAGCACATGGACGGTGCGGGTCCGCCGGGAAATCACGTTGAGAATGTCGCGGATAGCAGCGCCAGTTGGCGAAGTGACAATGCCCACCCGCCGCGGAAAGACCGGAAA
>JBGTLM010000305.1:0-6971 GCA_041744135.1 Pyrinomonadaceae bacterium | reverse complement strand
CGGTTGGCATTTAAGATTTTCCCATAGTGATCTATCTGGTAAAGAAAGTTATCAACCATGTTCTTTGCCAATACCATCTCATTGTCCCGCACCAACCCAACCTGGATGAAATAACTGTCCCAACCATACATCTCGTTAAAGAGCCCGCCTGGCACCACATAAGGGTGAGGCAGATAAAGCAGACCGTGCGCGCGCAACTCGCTCACATTATTCGGCAGCTTCCGAATATCGATAGTGGCAAAATCTTCTGCCGACATCTGAGCGCGCAGCCCCCGTTCGATCAGCTTGATAGTCTCCCGGCGAGAAACGTAAACGGGCCAGCGCCCGTCAGCCAAAGGCTTGAACTTTGGATCCGGTGCAGCCTTGGCAAGCTGTGCGCTCGAGCGTGTCAAAGTATGCCAGCTTTGCTTGATATACTTTTGGATAGCCCGCAGCTGCTCCGCAGATGCATGGTCCGAGACGGATTCGGATGAGGATGAAGGGGAAGAGATCAATAGTAGAATTGTTATGAGAAAGAGGAAATGTTTTCTGGCTCGGGATTTCTCTGTCATAATTGTCTCTCCTTAGGCAGGCTCATCGCACTAATGTAAGCGTCAAATCACTAGAGAGCAATGGTTTGGCGTCGTTGTCCATTTGTCATTGTTGACTTCTTGTTCGTGTCCGTTCGTGTGACTTCGTGGATCGTTCTGATCGCTCGGCCAAGCGAACGATCCACGAACCAACACGAAGCACCACGAAATGCGATAAAAATGACCACTGAGAAATGTCAAATGGTGGATTCAACTTGAAGTTGAATCCACGAATGACAAATGGAAAGTGATTCGGTCGCTACCGCCCCTCGGTTCAGCGGTTGAGTCGCATTAACGCCAAACTGCACCAGTACCGAACTTGTTCACTAGGGACCGACGACAAATGGCAGACCTACAACTTAAGGGAGTGTCCAAGGTCTACCCTGGCAACATCTGCGCCGTGGCGCCTACGAGCGTTCAGATCGAGGACGGCGAGTTCGTCGTTCTCGTCGGCCCATCAGGCTGCGGAAAATCTACCCTGCTGCGCATGATTGCTGGACTGGAGACAGTTTCGCAGGGAGAAATCCATATTGGCGGCAGGCTGATTAACAATGTACCGGCAAAGGATCGGGACATCGCCATGGTCTTCCAGAATTACGCTCTTTACCCGCATATGACCGTTTACGAAAACATGGCCTTCGGCTTGAAGATGCGCAAACTTCCCAAGTCAGAGATAGAGAACCGCGTCCGCGCTGCGACGAACATACTCGGTCTGAACGGTTTCCTGGACAGAAGACCTAAGGGGCTGTCCGGGGGACAGCGTCAGCGAGTCGCAGTCGGTCGCGCAATCGTACGGCAACCTAAACTCTTCCTCTTCGACGAACCGCTTAGCAACCTGGACGCTAAGTTGAGAGTTTCCATGCGCGCCGAGCTGATCAAGCTGCATAAGCGGCTGAAAGCAACGATGATTTATGTCACTCATGATCAAGTGGAAGCGATGAGCATGGGTGATCGGTTGATTGTGCTCAAGGATGGGATGGTGCAGCAAATAGGTGCGCCGCTTGAAATCTATGATCGACCCGCCAATCAGTTTGTTGCGAGTTTTATCGGTAGCCCACCGATGAACTTTATAAGCGGTTCGATATTGGAGCAGGATGGCCACGTTTTTCTCAAAGGCGAAGGTTTCCAGGTTAAGCTTCCTGATGAAAGGAAAGCAGTGCTAACCGAACTCGCCAGCGGCGGACCGCGGGCACCCCACGCGGGCAGCCCGCGTGGGGTGCCAGGAAGTCTTTCCCTGGTGCTAGGTGTCCGGCCCGAAAACATTTCTGAACGACAGGTATACCATGGTGTCGTTGATGGCAACGTGATCAAAGCGCGTGTGAGCTTCCTGGAACCTCTGGGCAGCGAGGTACTTGCCACCTGCTCGCTCGCCCAGCATGAGATCATTGTTCGCTTGAGTCCACGAACCAGCACGAAGAGCGACGAAGTGATTGAATTAGTCCTCGACATGGAACGCACCACGGTTTTCGATCCGGTGACAACGGAGGCGCTCTGGTGAGTGCGCAACCATTGCGGCTAGTCGGTATCGGGTTGCTGCTCGCTTTGGTTGTCAGTTGTATGTCGCCGCACCCGGCAAAGCCTACTGGACCGAGCGGTAAGATCACACTCACTTACTGGAGCGCGACGAACGCGCAGGAACTCGACTTTGCTAACCAGGTGGCGGCTGAGTGGAATCTGCAGCATCCCGAAGTTCAAATCAAAGTTGAGCCAGTTCCCTCCGGGCAATCGACGGAAGAAGTCATCCTGGCGGCTATCGCCAGCAACACCACGCCTGACATCTATGCCAGCGTTTTCCCGGGCGCGATGCAAGACCTGCTTGATGCTCAAGGCGTCGTCCAGCTCGATACCTACGCGGATTTCTTTGATGTGCTGCACGAGCGCATGACGCCGGAACTTCTAAACCAGTATCGCTCTTCGGACGGACATTTTTATCAGGTCCCTTGGAAGTCGAATCCGATCATGGTGCTGTATAACACGCGGATGCTGCGCGAGGCCGGGGTCACATCTTTGCCCACCACTTATTCGGAGTTTCTCTCAGCGGCGGCACGTGTGATACGCGACCGTGACGCCGATGGGCGGATTGATCAGTGGATGCTGACGATTGACTACTATCCCATCTGGTATAAGCGGCTGTTCGATTACTTACCACTTTACCTTGCTGCATCGAATGGTCAAACATTGCTCGAAGGTCGTCGAGTCATGTTCGATAATGAATTCTCCGTCGCCATCTTCCGCTTCTTGCACGAATGTTTTGCCAGAGGTTACGCCCCGCGCCAAACCTTTCAAGGCGATGTTTTCCTCGATGGTCGCGTGGCGGCGAGGTTCGTCGGCCCGAATAGCATCGGGCACCTCGAGCGTTACCGTACTGCCGATTTCGAATACGACTACGGGCCAATCCCGCGTCCTGACCAAGCTCCCGGACAGCCAGTTAGTTACGCCGACCCAAAGAGCATTGTTATTTTTAAGACCTGCCAATACCCGCGGGAGGCCTGGGAGTTCATCAAATTCCTCATTTCCAAACGTAATGATCTGCAACTGGTGGAATTGACGAGCCAGTTGCCGATTCGCGCGAGACTCCTTGAGGATCAAACCTTCGCAGATTATTTTAAGCGCAACCCGAAGCTGGTCAAATTCGCCGAGCAACTGGCGACCGCGCGAAGCATTGAATCGATCGCGGAGCTTAAAGAGATCTTTGACGCTATCGCTCAGGAAGTTGAAGCTTCGGTCGTCTTCGATCTAAAACCACCGGAACAGGGGGTGCACGATGCAGCCCGGAGAAGCCAACAGATTCTCGACGCACAATAAGAGGGGGGCCAGGGGTCAGGTGCCAGGTGCCGGTAAATCGGGGTTCGGGTCACAAGTGCCAGGTGTCGGAGTCAACCTGATTTCACCGGCACCGGGCACCCGACACCTGACACCTGATCCCATTGGTTACGCAATGGTTCTACCCTATCTTCTCCATCTTGTGGTATTCCTCGGCTACCCGCTCGCCTTCGCGTTTGTTCTAATCTTTCACCGTTGGAATATCTACACGCCGATGAAGTGGGTGGGCTTGGGCAACATCAGGTTGTTGCTCTCTGATCCGCTTGTCTGGCGTGCGCTCGGCAACACGCTCTACTTTTTGGTAATCCATATTCCATTGCAACTAGTCATCGCGCTCGGGCTGGCGCAGTTACTCAATCAAAAGATCCGTGGGCGGGCCTTTTTCCGCGCCAGCTATTTCCTGCCTTTCATTATTTCAGGCGTGGTCGTAACCATTCTCTGGCAGCAACTCTACGCGGTGGAGACGGGCATCATTAACGTGTTGCTCCAGCTCATCGGTTTACCGAAAATCGGTTGGCTGACGGATCGTCGCTTTGCGATGCCCGCCATCGCGATCATGGCAACGTGGAAGAACGTCGGCCTTTACATAGTGCTCTTCTTGGTTGGATTGCAGGCGATCCCATCGCACCTGTACGAAGCGGCTGAACTCGACGGCGCGAGCAGTTGGCAACAGTTTCGTTTGATCACCATTCCGATGCTTAATCCTACGATCATGCTGGTGCTCGTGCTGTCAACCATTGGGGGCTTCTCGCTGTTCATAGAACCTTACGTGATGACCGGCGGCGGACCCGCCAATAGCACACTTTCCGGCATTCTGTATCTCTACAAGCAGGCATTCTTCTTCAGCAAGATGGGTTACGCCACAACCATCGGCTTCTTCTGGGCCATGATTATCTTTATCGTCGTGCTCTTTCAGCGGCGCTTCGTGGAAACAGAGGCTATGTGATGAAGCGTTTTCTCCTGTACGCGATTCTGATCTTGGGGGCAATTATCTTTCTCTACCCGTTTTTATGGATGTTAGCGGCAACGTTCAAGCCTGAGATGGAGATCGCCGGCTTCAGTATCATTCCACGTCAGTTCACGCTTGAGAGTTACCGTCTGGTCTTCCGCAAAATTCCGATCACCCGCGGTTTCATCAATAGTCTGTTTGTCGCAATGATGGTCACGGCCTCGGTGATTGTCTTCGGCTCGATGGTCGGTTACGCGCTCTCGCGGCTGAGATTTCGCGGGCGCGAGATGATCTTCACTCTAGCACTCGTGACAATGATGATCCCGGCCCAGGTCACGCTCATCCCGCTATACACGATGATGGTCAAATTCGGCTGGGTCAATTCGTACCTGGCGTTGATTGTGCCAACGATGATGAGTAGTTATGCCGTCCTGCTTTTCCGCCAGTTCTTTCTGTCCATTCCGCAGTCTTTGATCGAGGCCGCCCGGCTCGACGGCTGCTCTGACTGGCGTATTCTTTTTACCATTGTCTATCCACTCTCGAAGCCCGCCATCATGACCGTCGCCATCCTAACTTTTATGGGGGTCTGGAATGACGTGCTGTGGCCATTGATGGTTATTCGCGATCCACAGCTGATGACGATGCCGCTGATGGTCACACTTTTTGCAATAGGTGGGCAGGCCGAAGCACGTCTGGGCGTGCAATTAGCTGCGGCTATGCTGCTCGCGCTGCCAGTCATCGGCGCTTACCTTTTTCTTCAGCGGCACCTGATTGAAAGCATTGCGAGTAGCGGTATGAAAAACTAAGTACGCGTTTCATAAATATACTAAAGTATCCGAGCCCTTTGGAGTGCGGTGGCGTCAACTCCTTGGAGTGCGGGGACCTGTCACCGCCTTGGCCTACGGCGGCTTGATGCTGCGACGTTGGCATTCAACTCCGGGCCGGCGGCGACAGGTCGCAGCCGGCCAAAGCGCCGACAGGTCGGCGCACTCCAAATACGTCGCCGTAATTGCGAAGTGCAGTACTAAGCGAGCAAGGAATCACTTGATGCGCGCTTTTAGTCTGACGAACCTAGTCCTGGTGCTCATAGCTCTGATCTGTGCCCCCATGTCCGAAGCGTCTCAAGCGCCCGCGGAGCAAAGGGCGATCGATCGGATTGAACTGATGCCTCGTAAGCCGTCGCCCTTCGTTATGAAAGACTGGAAGGCTCTGGCCCAGGCTTATGATCGGTTTATCTTCGATTTCAACGCTAAGGGCGAATATTTGCCGGTTATATGGTGGGACAATAGGCGGACAAATTTCGATCGGGTGACTTTCGGTCTGGCAAGTTATGTGGGCGATCCGAGGACCACCGGCATTGAGCATGAAGCGATCACTTGTATGGGAGCAATCCTCGGCGCGACCATCGCAGGAGTCGACAAAGCCCGTGCACCGCATAACTGGGTCTTAATGGCCGAGCAATATTTTAATCGAAAGAATGGAGAGAACCTGGTCTTGAATAAGACGTCTACTCAGAGTGGACAAACCTTTTGGTACGAGGTTTGGCCACACGTTCTGTTTTATGCCCTGGTTGACCGGTACCCCAATACCGGCAAAATGGAAGCGATCATGAAGACGACTGCCGATCGGTGGTACGACGCTTGTTACCACATGGGCGGGAAGAATGGCACTGCTGATTTCGACCACACGGCTTTCGACTTCAATTCCATGAAACCCGTCGATAACGGAAAGTGGAAAGAACCCGATGCGGCAGCCGGGATCGGCTGGTTGGAGTACATGGCCTGGGTCAAGTGGCGGTCGCCGAAATATCTACAAGCTGCGGACTGGTCAATGCAGTTTCTTGACAATCGAAAAGAGAATCCCCACTACGAAATCCTGATGCCCTACGGCGCCTACCTTGCCGCGCGCATCAACGGAGAACTTGGGCGAAAGTATGATGTCCACAAGTTGCTCACATGGTGTTTCGATGAAAGCAAAGCGAGGCCGGGCTGGGGGACCATCGCCGAAAATTGGGGTGGTTATAGTTGTCATGGGTTGGTCGGCAGCATTACGGATGGTGGTGGCTACGCCTTTGCCATGAACACGTTTGCAACCGCAGGCGCGCTAGTGCCTCTCGTTCGCTACGATGATCGTTACAGTCGGGCAATCGGGAAGTGGATGCTAAATGCGGCCAACAACGCTCGCTTGTTTTACCGGGACGCTCTTCCGGATGATCATCAATCAAGCGCGTTTTGGAAGAATGATCCAGGGGTGATCGCCTACGAGGGACTGCGCAAAGAATGGAAAGGCAAAAGCCCCTACGCTACGGGCGATCCCATCCGGCTTGGGTGGGGCCCGACTGACTTAGCTCTTTACGGCGCTTCCTACGTCGGCTTCTTCGGTGGCATTGTTAGACGAACTAACGTTGAAATGATATTGCAACTGGACTGTCTGGCGACTGACTTTTTCCACGATCGCGCTCATCCCACCTATCTCTATTACAACCCGTATGACATTACCAAGGAGGTTCAGATCAACGTCGGCCCAGAGTCCCGGGATCTCTACGACGCTGCAAGCGATGGCTTCCTGAAAATGAACGTCAAAGGCGTATCGAGCTTCACGCTTGCTGCCAACACGGCAGCCGTTGTCGT
>JBGTLM010000304.1:0-1855 GCA_041744135.1 Pyrinomonadaceae bacterium | reverse complement strand
CTCGCGCCGACTTTGTCGCCCTGGGTGATGTCGATCGTGGCGTCACCGTTACTGTCCTTCGCAGGCAAGCCAATGATCGCGTTGGCGTTGATAAGTTTGACGGTGGTCGCTGGGTTATTGAGCGTAGGCGAACTCTGACCTGTGGGGTCGGCGATCAATTCCGACTTCAATAGTTCTACGGTGTCAGGATCGAGACGTTTGATCTCTATGTGCAGGCCTAATTGCAACGCCTGAAATGGCGTCACCCCGGCGTCAATCATTCCCGCGGGCAAGCGTACGGCATCCGTCCAGAAACCCTCATTACCGAACGTCGCAACGCGAAAAACGGCTCGGCCACGGTCGATGTCTCCGAGCCGGTGTGCGACCGGTTGTCCCGGATTGGGGGGGCCATTTGATTTCCTTGACTTGCTGGCATCTACGTCTGCGATACAGACCGCCAGCAATGCGCCGATCCCCACGATCGAAGTTTTAGTGAGAGTACGTTTATGGAAAGTAAACATGGCTTTATCCTTTGTCTTAATCAAAGAGAGGAGAGCACGCACTTTCGTGCTCTTTACGCGAGCCTTTAGAAGACGCCTAGCAACGCCAGAATGATAACGACGGAAAGTGGTACACCCAGAAGCCACAATATAATAGGCCGCCGCTCCGACGCGGCTGGCGCGTCCCACGTTATGACTTTTCCCCACGCTCATCCTTCGTCTTCATGTTGACTCTTTTTGTCGAGATGTGGGGTCACCGCTTGGCTACCGGGGATTCCCCCGTGTCCAAGCTCCGCAGAAAATCAACCATCTCGCCGCGTTGCGAAGGGTCAGCGATGTAAAACGGATGCGGCGCGGTATCGCCTCGCTTGGGGTCAAGCAGCGCATCCAATCCCGTGACCGAAACTTCGTGCAGGAATTTTTCTTTCCTATCCAAATCCAGAAGCAGCGGCAGTGCGAAGCCACGCTTGTCTCCGCGGTCACTCGCATCCACGATGATCATCTTGTCGTCAAAGCCACCGGATGAATTTTGAATCGGGCTCAAAGGGGGCCGCTGGCCGAGAACTTCCGGCTGGTAGTCGGGCATCATCTTCTTCATATCGACGAGCATGGTCGGGACCGGCCTGCTCTGATCGACATTGTGGCAACTCGTGCAGTTGTTACGGAAATGTTCCCGTCCGCGCGCCGACGCCGATGGATCGACCTTCGCGCCCTTCGGTGCCTCGAGCGCGTCGATGTAAGCATTCATGTCGATGAGCTTCTGGTCGTCCACGCGGCGGCCCACGATGTTCGCCAACTCGCCAGGCTTTCCCGCCTTCTTCGCATTAACAAAGGGATAACCGGTTACGCCAGTCTCCTTCAGAATCTTTTCGTAGTTGTTGGCCAGCTCCTCGCCCAGCGGACCCGCTTTGATTCTTAAGAATGCCCGGCCTTCTGGCGTCACCAAGGTCGTCGGATCGAGATTCGAGGTGTAAGAGGAATTGCCAATGTTATCCAGGATGGCAAACTCGCCTGCCGTGCCATAGGGTGCGGCCAGGTCCTGCCGAAAGAGCGGCGTGTTCACAACTGGATTACCGACGCCATCCTGCGTTTCGTCAAAGGTGCCGGCGGGATAGAACTCGGGGTTCATGAGATAAGCATCGACCTCAGCCTCAGTTGAACCCGGTGTGATGCCCTTTGGCGCTCGCCCGATTGTTTTGCCACCGAGAACGAGTTGAAGATTCGGGTAATAAGCGCGCGAGTTCGCCGCCAGCGCGAGCAACTTGCCGACGTTCAACGTCAGCGCCGCCCGTCCATCCAGGCGCTTCCCGATTGAGCCGGCGCCGGGCATGTCGAACACCGACTTGTCTGAGATCGTATGGCAGATAGCGCAGGAG
>JBGTLM010000303.1:0-3522 GCA_041744135.1 Pyrinomonadaceae bacterium | reverse complement strand
AATGGCGGTATTCGCTGGAATCGCCAGTGGGTCAATGTCTCCATTACCTGCCCGGAGAATACGTCGGCCTCGAAGAGATCGATGAGGGGGTATGGAATGTCTACTTCGGGCCTCTCAAGCTCGGAAGACTATTAGAAAAACACATGCGTATCGAGGATGCCTTCGGAAGGCTAATACGACATAATGTGTAACCCATGTCTCCGGACTTTTTTGTTACCTATCTCCCCGACCGCTCAATATCGGTCACGCGCGAGGTCCAGTAGCCTGTCATAAGACACCACTTCAACTGCATGCCTATCAGAGTATGAAGCCTTTCTTCGAAGAACATCGCGGGTCATTGCGGAACGTCTCCCGATCAAAATATGGAATCTGTCCAAAATCACCGACTGCGGGTCGGAGAGATAATCGCCAGAATAATGCAAGGAACTACAAGAATGAAAGGTTTCAACTCGACAAAGGTCCTTAGTGATCATTGCGACGCTTTCATCATTTTTGTTAGTTCGTCGACGATCTGCAATGTTCGCTGAATTTTCGATATGCACTCGTTTTCGCTGAAGGAGCTTTTTTCGCCTATTTTCACCCATTCACGATAGAGGGATACGTTGGAGTACGCCTCCTCCTCATTGCCTCCTGGCGTCTTCAATCGTATAAGTGTGTTGTAGTAATTCCCCCCCTTTCCAACATTGGCTCCACTTGCGGCCAAATCGGGTGTCCCGCTGCATTACCTGCAACCCAGCCAATATTTTTTATGCCCTGATCTCGAAAGTTGACGAAACCGCTCGTTATCAATGGCGAAAACGTGTAAGGACAGCACGAGGAGCATGATTATGGTTAGAACGTGACGGAACATGCTATTAACTACCTTATGGCATTTTCTTCGCTAACTAATGACTAGATTATTGCTGGATATCATCCTGTGCATTGATATCACAGCGGTTGTCTCGTGACAATAAGGCCTTGTTTTTACGAGCACCGTCCATCTGTATATCATCCCCATTAACAAGATACCCATTAGGCCAGGCTGCCGTGACATGTTGACCCTCCCCGCTAAACTGTCCCGCCGCTACGAGACCCTGCTGAGGCAGCAGGGCATCACACGGCAACACCCGCCTCACTTTACAAAGTGGCTGCGCTATTACTGGGATTTCTGCCATAAGTACGGCTTCGAGCCGAACCAACCGGCAGAGTTTTCCGCCGTTTGACGAGAAGCTACGCATCAAGAATCAGTCTGAGTTCCAACGTCGGTAGGCACAGCACGCGGTCTCGCTCACTATGAGTCGGCCTTGCGGGATTGGGGCGGCCGGCAAGTTGTCACGCTCAAGGAAGCGAAGAGTCACCGCTGGATTTTTGAAAATGCGAATGTCGGCTTTCTGGTAGAGACGAACGTCTGCAGTTGGCCGTATGCGACCAGGCTGTCGAGAAGTCGGTACCCGACCCATAGTGGCCATTCGCCGTATTCTTATGCATGCGGTATCCTTCCTGCCGCGGCAAGGAGCCGTATTGGGGGTAAAGCGATGCGCCTCACTCAGTTTCGCGTTCAGAACTTCCGCAGCGTCCGGTCGACGGACTGGATCGACGTCACGTCCATCACCGCGTTCGTCGGCCAGAACGAGTCCGGCAAGAGTAACCTTTGTGAAGCCTTGCACCGCGTAAATCCCGCGCTGCCCGACCAGTTCAACGTGGATGAGGACTGGCCCGTCGATGATTGGGCAAACAAGGACGACAAGGCGCTCGTGTGTGAAGCGCGCTACGCTCTCGATGACCCTGACGAAATAAAAACCCTTATCACGGCGGTTGGTCTGCTCTGGATGCCGCCAACGCCTGCGCCGGCACCTGAAGTGCAGCCCGCCCCGGAGCCGGAGCCGCCCGCGCAGCCGGACGGCACGTACACGGTAGAGCAACTGCCGGTGAAGCTGGTGCTGCGCGTGGGGAAGTACTACGACAACCAACGCGTGTTTTCCATTGAGGTAGGCGAGGACCCTGCCCGGACGTTGGATAGTTCGAAGGCGGAAGCATGGGCCGGCGGCAACCTGCTGAAGCACGTGTACATCCGCGAGTACGATTTCCCTTCATCGCGCGCCGAGCTCACCGAGCTGGTGGAAAAGCGAAAGGAGCAAGGCTGGGACAAGCTCAACGCCGGAGAGCAAACCATCCTAATCGTGCTGGAGCTCGCTCGAATCGACGTGGATGACTTCATCTCGAAAGGTGGAAGCCCGGACGGCCGGACACTGCGATCGTTCGACAAGCGGCAGGCGTCCGCCTACCTCACGCAGCAGTTCGCAAAGCTGTGGAAGCAGAAGGATGTGCGCTTCGACATCGACGTGGACGCCACCACCCTGAATATTTTCGTGGAAGACAGCGGCATGGGAATGCCCGTGCGATTGGACAAGCGGTCCACCGGGTTCCGATGGTATGTAGCCTTCGCCTGGAAATTCACCCACGCTACCAAAGGCGCTTACAAGAACACGGTGCTGATTCTTGAAGAGCCGGGAATCCATCTTCACTATGATGCCCATAGCGACCTGCTCGGCGTGCTGGGCGACCTGGCCGAAACGAACACGATTCTGTACACCACACACATTGCCACGATGCTGGATGAGGCCTGCCCGGAGCGCGTGCGGATCGTGGAGCTGCATAAGCACCACACTCGTGTCATTACTGGCGTGGTGAGCTCGCAGCGCGTGCCCATGATGCTCATTGAATCGCGCTTGGGGCTAAGTGCGAGCATGCAAGGGCTCCTAGGTAATAGACAAACCGTCATCCTTGAGGGCGGAGACGATGTCCTCATCCTGCAGAAGCTGTCTGGCCTGCTTGCGAAGGCGGGTAAACCAACCTTGTCCGACCGCATTTACCTCTGGCCCGCGCACAGCGCGTCGAAGACGCCTATGTACGCAGGCTTCCTCGTTGGGCACAAAGTCGACGCCGCTGTGCTGCTGGACAGCGACCCGGAAGGCCAGGAGGCGAAGGCTAAGATTCAACAACTATACTTGAAGGAACAGGCCGACGACGCCACGAAGTTCCGTGTGCTAATGCTGAAGGAGGCAGCGGGCATTCGCAAGAACGAACCGGCAATCGAGGACATTTTTCCCGACGCGTTCTACCTCGATTGCGCCAACGCCGCGTATCGCTACACCATCAAACTGGAAGATTTGCCCGAGGACGGCAGCGACCAAATTACTAAGCGCGTCGAGGCGGTGCTGCAAGGCCGGTACGGCCATTCGGAGTTGGATAAGCGCCGCGTAATGGGGGAGATGTTGACGCGGTTCGACCAGTGGAAGAAGCTCACCGATCTTCCGGGCGATACGGCCAAGCACGCGGAAAATCTGATCGCCAAGATTAATCAGGCGTTCGAATAGGCTGCCGAGAGTCGACAGGCTGCTCTTGGCACATTCCGGACCGTTTGACACCTGTTCTAGGATCGCCTCAATCCGGTTGAATCGCGAGGTGGTGATCGCGAACCGCCCGCACATGGGTCAGTGCCTGCGGAAATCCCAGGGCGGTATCGGATTCCGGTCGCGCCAG
>JBGTLM010000302.1:0-4181 GCA_041744135.1 Pyrinomonadaceae bacterium | reverse complement strand
GCCGCCGGCGTTTCCGCGCAATCCGCGAGCGGCCACCTCTCCAAGCTAGTCGGTGGCGGACTGCTCTCTGTCCAGAGCGAAGGCCGGCATCGCTACTTCCGGATGTCGAGCCCGGAGGTCGGGCACGCGGTCGAGGCGCTGGGTGCGATCTCGACCGTCCCGCTGCGGCCCGGCGTGCCTCGTCCTCGGGAGACGATGCCGCTCTACAACATCCGGTCGTGTTACGACCATCTGGCCGGCCGCGTCGCGGTGGACCTGGCAAGGGCACTGGAGACGTCCGGAGTGATTCGGCTGCGCGACGAGCTTGACTACGAGCTTGGCCCGGACGGCCAGGCATGGTTCGAACGTCTGGGTGTGGACACGAACGCCTTGCTCGGTTCGCGCCGTGTTTTCGCTCGGCGCTGCCTTGATTGGACGGAGCGCAAACCACACCTGGCCGGAGCACTCGGGGCAGCCCTCTTCTCGCGGCTAGTGGACCTGGGATGGGTAGCGCTGCTCCCGAAGACCCGTGCGCTGCGCATTACGCATCGCGGAGTGCGAGAGCTGGAAGGCCGGTTCGGGATCGTGGCTTACGTCTGACCGACCGCCTCGCGAGTGGTTGAGACAGACTAAAAGGCAGTCCGCGGCGCTCGGTGCTATAGGTCACTGGCCCGCGCAGCGCACAGCCAGTCATTATGCGATCAGGTTACGCGGCGTACGTGAGTGAGGTCTCACCTTCTTGTCGACCTACCTGAGATCTGTGTTATCGCGGCTTAGATGAAGTTCCATTCACATCGCTGTTGAATAGGCATGCTATGCCTACCCTTCAACGATTCTTCAAGACCAGGCAGGCTAATACGGCTGCCATCAGGCAGGAGGCATCGGATGCAAACGCAGGCAGAAAAAGGGAAGGTCTTTCGCGCACTCCATGAACGTGACAGCGCATTTATCATCCCCAATCCCTATGACGCTGGCACGGCGCGACTGCTTGCGACCATGGGCTTTGAGGCTCTGGCGACTACGAGCGCCGGATATGCGTTTTCCATCGGGCAGCGGGACAACACGATTGGCCGAGAGAAGATGATGATGCATGTGGGTGCTATCGTGTCAGCCACCGACTTGCCCGTAAGCGCTGATCTGGAGAACGGGTTTGGGGATGATCCCGAAACGGTCGCGGAAACTATCCGGCTGGCCGCGGTGGCAGGGCTTGTCGGCGGCTCGATCGAAGATAACACCAATCGCCCGGATGATCCGATCTACGAGCATCAACTGGCAGTTGAGCGAATCTGTGCTGCGGCGGAAGCGGCGCGCGCGCTTCCCTTTCATTTCACGCTGACGGGACGGGCAGAAAACTACCTCGTCGGTCGGCTGGATATCAAAGACACGATCAAACGGCTCCAAGCTTATCAGGAAGCGGGTGCGGATGTTCTCTATGCGCCGGGCCTTACGCGCAAGGATGACGTTGCCGCTGTAGTCCGTTCAGTTGATCGCCCGGTGAACGTGGTGATGGGGCTGCAAGGCGTTCAACTAGACCTTGCAACGCTTTCCGAGATTGGGGTGAAGCGCGTCAGCGTTGGAAGTGCGCTCTCCCGCGCTGCCCTCGGTGCTTTTCTGCGAGCTGCCCGGGAAATGCGAGAGCGCGGCACCTTCACTTTCGCGGATGAAGCTGTGAGCTATCGGGAAATCAGCGCCATGTTTGGGGCGTGACCCATACCCCAACTCCGTGCGCGTCGCTTTCCGAAACCTCCGTCCAACGTCTCTTCGTGGAAGAATTCGATCTACGCTTATAAGAAAAGGCGACGCTTACGAGCGTCGCTCCCCTATTGCTGAGCCAAGCGGGCGAATCAACAGCTCTCACACGGATTATTGGACCATCGGATTAAATGCAATCTCGCCGCGAATGCGGTCATCTTATCCGATCATCGCGCGAAACAACCACAGCCGTGGTCCTTTATCATAGTGCTGCATTGTGCGTCATCAATATTGCGGCTTCTTCAAGCGTTAAGAAGGGGATCTAGCATGGGCGATCCTCATATCCTAGAACCACCGTTTCAACTCTCGACTTCTTTAAACCGGGCTATTGAAAGCACTGATGTCCGCATTGCAAACGTCGGTCTGCTCTTTTTTAACTCACTGACATTATAGAGGTTGCAGCCGCGTCGATTTTCCAAGGATTTTATACGTATCTATGTGGTGCCTGATACTACCTTACTATTGACCATTCTCAAGCCTCACTTCCATTCACCCTGCAGCACAAACGCCGCCCAATAATAGGGCGACCGCCATTGCTTCTGCCGCCACATCTCAATCTGCGCTATGCGCAGCGATGCGGCCGGTGTTTGCCTGTCGTTTAGCATCCTGCGGTAGAAACGTTGCATCAGCTCTGCTGTAGCTTTGTCGTTTACATTCCACAGGCTCACCGCGACGCGCCGCGCTCCTGCGTACATAAATCCGCGCGTCAGTCCCACCAAGCCCTCGCCTTTGATCTCCTTGCCAAGTCCTGTTTGGCACGCACTCAGCACCACCAACTCAGCCGGCAGGTTCAGATTGTAGATCTCATGCGCTCTGAGAAATCCATCCTGCGGTTTTCCCTGTTCGTCGACGAGCGACAGAACAATTGCCGAGAGGTCAGGTCGCTCGCTATCCAAATACCCGTGCGTTGCAAAGTGGACGTAGCGATACTTTCTCAACTCACCGCCGGTTGCCATTGCCCGATTGGCCTGAAAATCTATTGCTCTCAAGTTCGTTGCCCTTGGTGCAACCGCCAGAATCTGCTCTGCTTCCTGGCGCGTGAACCGGAGGCGTCGGATTGCCGACTTTCCTGAATCGTCAGCCAGGTGCTCGATGATCCGTGTGCTGGCGACCCCATCTGTCTGGTCTTGTCTGTGTGCGGCGGTTCTTACATTTAATTTAAGCCGTTCGTCGTGGCTTGAAAAGACCGGATCGGCAATTACAGCAACGGCGTTTGCCGCCGGCTTGCGACCCTGGAGGCCTTTTCGCTGCGCGGCTAGTGCGGATGCTGAGGGCAGACTCATGATCTCGTTGGCCACAATCAACGGTGTGTCATTTGTCCGTTGTCCGTTGTTCGTTGTTCGCGGTCCGTTGTCCGCGGTTCTACGATTTGCTACCGACAGCTGATTACTGACTACGAACGGAACCGGCAACGCCCCAAACGGAACGTACTGCAGGGCGCCGTCCGCCACTACTACCAGCCGTTTTATTGCAAGCTCCGAAGCGACTGGCCCAACCACCAACTGGCTTAGCTCACGGGTAACCTCTTGCAACTGTGAATCAGCCAGCGCTATACGTTGCTGTTTCACGGCGGCATTTTCTCCGGGCTTAGATCGACTGCGGGTGGTTAGTAACTCGTAGACCCGCCTTGCCAGTTTCTCAATCTGTTCGCGTTTGGGGAGCACATAGCTTTTTATTGACTTCTGAGCGACCGCCCACATATAACTGCGCTCTTCGCCGAGAGAATATTCAAGCAACAAGGTATCCGGATCCAACTGCTGTTGAATCTCTTTCAAGGTTAGCGGCTGAGGCTGAGTGAGCGCCGCATAGTCCGGGCTGGTCTTCCGTATTGTCGCCTGCACTTGCTGATACTCGTCTTCGAGAGTGCTGATTTCTTTGTTCAGCGTGGCGATCTCATCCTGGCTTCCCTTTCGCGCCATGAGTTGAATCTGACGTTGCGCCTTGGCGTTGAGCAGTTGAGTGAGATTACGTTCCCGCTCGATCACTGCAGTCTCCACACCCTGCCGTATGTCAACATGCGCTTCGCTGAGTAGCTCCAACAGGCTGCGAGCGCGTCCTCGCTCACTCGCCTGAAACGCTTCCGCATCATGACCCAACGATGGATTCGCGGCGTGCTGTTGCATCAAGAGATCTATGTAAAACTCGTAGACCTTCGCCATCGAAGCCCGGTAGGAAGCGCGGAGTTGCTGACTGCCAGAACGGGCACGCACCGTTTCGATCAGCGTCAGTGATTCTTCAATGTGCTTTCGAGCTTCCCCAAGATCGCCGCGCATTTGTTTCGCGCGGGCGCTGCCTTCCAACGTGACTGAGGCGTTGTTCAGGTCGCCGATGTTGCGAAACATGGAAAGCGCCTGGTTGAATTGATCCAGCGCCTTATCCGGCTGGCTTAGCAGGTTGTAAACGTGGCCGAGATTACTGAGCGAGATCGCCTCTCTGCGGATATTCCCTGT
>JBGTLM010000301.1:0-16775 GCA_041744135.1 Pyrinomonadaceae bacterium | reverse complement strand
TGGGGACAATCAATAACGATGATGCCACGGGTGGAACTATTGGTTTCTCATCCACAACCTTCACAGTTACTGAAGTAGCGGGAAGCATTCTGATCACTGTTAACCGCAACGGTGACACGACCGAAGCAGTGACAGTTGACTATACGACAGCGGACGTGACCGCCGATGGGCGCAAGGATTACACCCCCGCACGCGGGACGCTGCACTTCGATGCCGGCGTATCGGGGCGAACGTTCCCAGTATTGGTAAACATCGACGCGGTTAACGAAGGAAGCGAGTTGGTTGAATTAACTCTCTCTAACGTGTCGGGAGGCGCCGCCCTGGCCGTGCCTGCCTCCGCCACTCTGCAAATCGATAACACGCCATGGACTCCACCGCCGGCGAATTCGATAGACAACGCGGAGACGTTTGTGCGGCAGCACTACCACGACTTCCTTAATCGCGACGCATCGAACGATCCGGCCGGGCTCGCCTTCTGGACTAACCAGATAACGGAGTGCCAGCAACCCGGCGCCACCTGCAACGCCGAGGTGCGGCGTATAAATGCGTCAGCTGCATTCTTCGTCTCGATTGAATTTCAGCAAACTGGTTATCTGGTCTACCGGATCTATAAATCCGGTTACGGGAATCTGCCGGGCGCGCCGGTGCCTTTGACCCTGGGCGAATTTCTGCCTGACACGCAGCAGATTGGTCGGAATGTAATCGTGGGCGTTGGGAATTGGCAGACTCAACTTGAAAACAACAAAGTCGCCTACGCGCTGGATTTCGTTTCTCGCTTGCGCTTTACGAGCACCTATCCGACGACGTTGACACCGGAGCAGTTTGTCGATGCGCTCTTCACGCACGCGGGGGTCACGCCCTTGGCCACTCATCGAGATGCAGCCATCAACGAATTCGGTGGAGCAGGCAACACAGCCGACACTACCGCGCGCGGCCGTGCTTTGCGGCGCGTCGCGGAAAACTCGACGCTCGCGGAACAGGAGTTCAACCGGGCGTTTGTGTTAATGCAGTACTTCGGTTACATGCGCCGAAATCCTAACGACGCACCCGAGCCGGGACTGACCTTCGACGGCTACAACTTCTGGCTAAGCAAACTAAATCAGTTCGGGGGCAATTTTGTAAATGCCGAAATGGTCAAAGCCTTCATCGACTCCAGCGAATATCGTAATCGCTTCGGGCTGTGAGCTTTCGCGACGCTCGACAATACAGAACCGGGAGCGGCAACGTGCGGTCCAATGAAGTAGTACCTCCTCGTGGTAACGGGTGGGTCCGTTGCGTAGTGCTAGGAAAACCACAGGCGGAAGGTTCTCAACCGAAGGTACCCAACGGAGGTTAACTGTCGTCGAAGCGCGGCGAGCAACTACGAGATATTTTCCCCTCATACGTTAAAGGTTGTCAGGTCCAACTACGCCTCCGGTCTTACCCACGTCCCAAGCGTCTCCCACTTCCCGGTTCCGAAGCATCATCCTGCACTAAACGGAAATACAGGGATCGATGTCGAGAACCCCCTCTATATATTTAATGCCACGCTGACGTGAGTGCAGACGACGATCTTCGGCGAATCAACGTGAGAGTCACACCGACCAAACGGTTCCCGCCCGTACAGATTGAAGCTTCGTCGCTCTTGGTTTTCCGGCTCTTAATAGAACCGCCCGTTTTTGCGTATTTTCTTAATAACTGGACGCAAGGATTTTCAGATGATTCAATCTGTGGCCACAACGTGGACACAATAAAAATTGAGGCTGCCAACCCGGCAGCCGTAACTTATTGTCTTGTTTTATGTTATTGGTCGGGGCGAGAGGATTCGAACCTCCGACCTCACGGTCCCGAACCTTAATGCCGTCAAAAACGTAAGTTTCTGACTTTTCTGGGGTTGCAGCCACCACGTAATTACGGCCGTTTTTACATATCTTCACATTTCTTACAGTTTCTTCTACCCTACCTGTCGGATATTCCGGCCACAATTTGGCCACAGTTTTTGGGTGAACCCAGTGTCGAGACAGTTTCGCAAATTGGCTCACGTCCCTCTAGTTTTACCTTTCAAAGAATCACTTCCCCCTTCGGGAATCTCCGTCCACTGGTATTGCGCAGGCAAACTCTGCCGGAGAACAACTCGCTAATCGCAGAAACGCCCTTGGCTGTTTGGCGGTCAGTCGTGGGGCACATTCGCGCTGGTTTGTGCCCTAAATGCAGTTACGCAATCGGCGGTAGCACCACTTCAAACTCAAATATGAAATCGCCGCCCGGGCAGCCGTCACCGGATGGAAGCTGTGTTGGTTCGCCGTCCAGCAGCGTCCCTTTATCTGATTTGATCGCATCCTTGTCTTTACCCACCATCGTTACACGATAGCGCCCAACTTTGAGGACAACGTTCGCGGTCCATCGAACGGAATCCGGGGTAGCCACTACTGCGCTTCCTGCCACCTGAGTGACTGGCAAAGTAGTGATGTTCTCTACTTTAACGCTCTTACCAGAAACAGTGGCCGGATCAACGAGGCCATTTTCAAACGTTATTTCAATTGCTTTCAGCCTGAGATCGGATGTTCCAGTGAGCACTTCTTTCGGATTCTTCAGAACCACCTCATTTGTATCGCCCGCATTAGAGATCCGCACGGACCGGACTCGCATTGCTGTGCAGGTAAAATAGAAGTCTGCAAGCGAGGCGACATTGCGACGGTGCGCGAAACAGTCAATGAAACCAAGGCAGCCATCGGTCTTTAAAGTGACGTCCGCTAAGATTACCCAGGGCTCGGCTGGGCAGGGCGGACACGGTCTACCGCATTGAACGCACTCCCAAATCGTGGTCATTTCAGGAGGCTGCATCGGATCGGCGTAGCTCGAAGGAAGCTTCGGGAGAACGCGAATAACATAACTGTCTCGGATGCGACTGTACTCGCAGTCGTCTTGTCCACATCCGCACCCTCCAGAGATCACACGCACAGGGCGATCCTGGCATTCAGCGTATCTGACCGCGATGTAAAGCTTATCGCCGGCACTGCGATCGACCCGCACGTTACTGCACCAGGGATCGGTGGGTTGTCCGCATGGTCCTGCCACATTGCCGTCTAAATCCTGCTTGCATACGTCGACCGTAACCTCGCGGTCAATAAGTATCTCGTCACCGAAGGGTCCGAGGACGTAGCCAGGTTCGATCACAACCTCGCACTCTCCCTTTCCTGCCTTGCAGCGAGCACCGCAGACTACACCCCACCCGTGCAACAGACGGTTATGGCGGCGAAGTTTCTCGCGGAAATAAGTTTGATCCTGTGTCAGGTCTGGAGCCGTAATGAGCTGGCGGGGAAAGAAGTGCGTGCGCTCCAAACCTAGATTCGAGCACCCGGAACAAATATGAGTTTCTGTCGTGACCATAAGATTACCTCAGGCTTAATGTGAACCAGCTTTCGAAATCACCACCTGCCATGCCGTCGCCGGACGGAAGAGTACCAAGCAAGAAATCGCCGTCTACAGCATGATCGTTAGCATCCTTCAGCGCATTACACTTGAGAACAACCCGACATAATGGAGGTTCGTCGTTTCTGACCCTTTCAACCATATTTCTGAAAGTCCCGTCGAACGCTTCATCCGGTTTAAAGAACGCGGTATCTCCAGTGACTTCGATCTTTTCCGCCAACACGTGCTGCACAAAGATTGTGCCCGGCATAAGAGCCGGTCGTCCTGTGTCGTCGATCCTGCCTACCGGATACTCGACCGTGACAATGAACCAGGCCTCTCCGTGATTAGTCGTAGGTGTTGGATTGTCAGAGAAGCCCACCTTCAATCCCCGCATGAATTTGTTCAACGTAAGATTTTTGTCGTGATCCCAGTTCAACTGAGTAATGTTTGTAAACTTTGGCGCAGGCTTAGGCGCGGTTTGTTTAGACAGGCATAGCAGGAGCTCGAAGAGCAATTCGTTGCTGTAAACAAGTGGCCGGACGACTGGGTTAATCATGGCGCTGGTAATTGGGCCATTACCATCAGGCAAGTTGATTTCCGCGAGGACTACACATGAACCCTCTGGGTCCGCACATGGTTGACTTATTCGCTTAACCAGCTCCGGGTAGAGCGGCGATGGCAGCCCTGTTGGCGGTGGTGTAAACACGTTCGGAAACCCGCAAGTCGGGTTTATCTCCGGAGCTGCGCCCTTGCGCACGAGGATCCGGTAGCGTTCACGGACCACGCTAGCCGCGCAACCGGCTTGACTATCACAATCACCAACAAGCACAGGCACCGGCTCAGCTTCACATTCGTGATAAGCGAGGCAGATATGCACGATGTTCTCATCCACTAAACGGTCACCTTCGGGTTGGCCGCAGTCATCTGTGACTTGGCGTGGATCTATGGACCGGGATAGCTCGGGTACGATGATCTCTCTTCCCAACGTGTCAAGACATACCCCTTTGCCTACAACCACCCCTTTGCCGTCACCTGTTGGTGCAACCTGAAGACCACAAAGGACACCATGGCCCAATGCCAGGCGATTAAGCAGTGACCGCTTGCGAACACCGTAAAACTGTTCCAACTCGAAATGGAACGCGTCCATCAATTTCCCGTAGAAATACTTGTTGCGGGTCGGTGTCGCGAGCTCCTTCAAAGCGTCGCCGTTGCTGCATGCATGTCCAGCCATGAACTTGCCTCCGTTCTATACCAATCGAGTACCAACACCGAGACGTGTTCCGGTACCCATGGTTCTGCCCAACCCTTCGGGTGCTGTCAGCGATGTATCCATTCCAAGCTGCAGCCCTTTATCAAGCACCAGGTCGGGCAATTGACCGCCGATGATGGCATCCACTCCCAGCCGGGCCTGGGCCCCCACCCGCATGAGCGGCTCGGTAACGAATACCTGGTAAGTTGTGTGCGCAGGCTTTTCCCGATCGAGTACGCGCCGCAAAGCCTCCATCGCGCCGGGAGCCGATACATCTGAGCTGCGAACATGCACGCAGAATCGGTGTGCCAGATCCTCAAACAACGGCGCTCCATAGTCTGTTCGGTTGATAATGTGCGACCCATCGACAATAGCGGTGGTCCCAAGGACTGCGCCCTGCGGCTCGGCCGCTGCTAACATTGTGGTAAATCCGAGGGAGCCGAGACCGAGTGCTGAGGCATTGATCGTTACGCTCTCAGATCCTGTTTCTTCTGTAAGCGACCAAACACTCGCATGACTCGCCGGCTCGTCGATAAGAACATCAGCTCCGGCATACAAGGAGATGAACTCCCTTAGTCCTCTGAGCGTGCCGCGTCTGCCCAGAAGGTTGAACGCGCCTGCCAGTGCCCGACGTCGTTCAGTTCCAGGCCAAGTCTCATCGAGATCAAAAGCCACCCACGTTGACAGCCAATCAAGCCAGGAATCCGGCAGCTCATCAGCTGTAGCCCGGGGATCAAAGAGTCGCGGAAGGTCGTCAATTTCTGTCTGCACACTGGCGAGCAAACTCTCAAAGGTTGCAAGCGACCTTTCCAAATAAGCTCCAGGGACGTCATCGCGCGCATAGATCGCAGGCAAATAGCGAAGCCAGCCATCATGTTCGTAGTCGATACGGATCTGCGAAATTGCCGGCGACCCATGCCCGTCTCCTTGTAAGACGGCGCCGATCCAAAGAAACGACGCTGGTTGATGAATAATCCGAAAATCGAAGGCGTCCATGGGCGCTGCACGCCAGACGCCTGGTCCAACTGCAACCGCACTGGCGTTAGTCGCGGCAGGGGGCCAATCCGGAACCGCAATGTCGTTGCCGGTGTAGGTAAAGAATTGAATGTGGGCGTTTGCCGGCAACGCGTCGACAACTGCCTTAACGCGCTGCCAGCGCCTGGGTAGTTGCTGTGAGTGAAAAGGTCCGGCCAGAAAGTTGCCAGACTCAGCATATGACTGACCAAGCGCTAGGGTCGCAACACTTACGCTTCCCGGCTGAACAACGAACCGGCCCTGTTGGTCCAGTATTAGACGAGCGCTTGCTCCGCGTAGCCCCTGAACCGCGCCGAGAAATTTCCCATGCTCATCGAACACTAAACCATGTCTTGCCTCAGCACCGGCGAGGCAATCCTTCTCGGAAACGAAGACCAGCCCACCAGGAAGGTTCCTTGTGAGCGCTGACCACTTGTCGGTGTGTTGACTGTCGAACGAACCATCTGTTTGGTATACAAGCAATCGTTCCTGAGAGCGGTCCAGAATCAGCAACCGTTCCTGACCGTCAACGAGAATCGTAGAGATCTGGGCAGGCTCCTCCGGTACGACTGCTTCTTTCTTTAGTTTTTCCCAAAATGCATCTATCACCTGACCGTCGGCACTGAATTTCTGCACCCGGCGATTTCCCTGGTCTACTACATAAATGAATTCGTTCGCGTCTGCAGCCAGATCCGAGGGTTCGTTAAATCTCCCCACCTCGTTGCTCCGAGCCGGCTCTCGCTTGTCTTCTGGCTGGCCCCACACTCCTCGCAATTGCAGCGTGCCAAGGTCGATGATTTGAACGCGGTGATTTCCAGTGTCCGCGACGTATAGCGCACCACGTGGTCCAATCAAAACACTCTGAGGAGATTTGAGCTGCCCTGGCAATGATCCTTCGCCTCCGAAACACGCTAGCCGAGTTATCACTCCATCGCAGGAGCGCCAACGCAGCACCTGATGACGTTCCTTATCTGGGATGTAGACATTGCCTTCCGAATCCACGCCCACACTTGCAGGTCCCGATAGTCCCGAGCTGTCAAACGGAATTCCGGGTCGAGTGTCGTCGAGCACTTGCAAGGCTCCGGGACGCCTAGCCAAACGCAGCGTACCGTTGTCGTTGAGGAGACCGTGGAGCCTGAAATCGGGCCAGGCGTTTCTCAAGTTTAGGTGTCGGAACATTTCAGCCTTCCACTCCCATCCAGACGACGTGCCACGCCAACGTCTTTTTCAACACTTCCAGAAATGGCGCCTTTAAGACTTTCTTGGGATTCAAGTGCAGGGCCGGCCCAGGCAAGGCGATGGATTGGCCAACCGTCAACACAACCGTCTTCATGGTCCAGCCGTTGGCCTGCAGGAGACCCGCGCGCGTAACCTTGTTTCGCTTCGCAATGTCGGTCAGAGGATCTGCGAAATCACTCTCCAAAAGCTGACGAAGAAAGTGAGGAGAAGGAAACGGAGAGTAGAGGGATCGTCCGACCCGGACCGATGGGTAATTGTATGACAGTATCTCCTTAGCGGGACGGCCGTCTTCCTTCGCAACCTTTGAAATCACTGCCTCACAGTCCTCGACCGTAAAGAAATCTGATTGCTTATCTCCAACTGTCGTTCCAGTTGGCAGGAGAACGCGCATGTCGAAACTGGACGCCGTCACTTGAGCGATCTGGGCCACGCCGTCCACGACAATAACTTCGCTTCCCGGCGCGGCCTGATAAATGCGTTCGCCTGCGACGTGAGCCTGATAGCGGGGTGTAGTCTGAAACCCCGCCCCCGAAGTCGCTACGGTTGTCGCCACGCCGAGCGGTGCCTTCTCGTTGGGCCAGAGTTGCCAGGATGTGCTACCCGCTTCACTACGCCCGGCCGCGACATAGGGCTGTGGAGGTGGCACTGCATCGCGACGCTCTCGTCCAGAGACATCCTCAGCCAACTGGCAGTTCAAGACGCGGATTGCGCCCAGCACGACGTCAAACCCCTGCCGGTAGCGACTGTCGGGATTGGAGT
Source organism: Pyrinomonadaceae bacterium (assembly GCA_041744135.1). Taxonomy (GTDB): domain Bacteria; phylum Acidobacteriota; class Blastocatellia; order Pyrinomonadales; family Pyrinomonadaceae; genus PSRF01. The sequence goes on along the minus strand of JBGTLM010000301.1, from coordinate 9,121 downwards.
CGTTAGGATTCTGCCAGCGAACAATAGGCCTCTCAATCCGGCGGACTGCACCGGACGCGTTGCATTCCCCGGCGCGCGTGACCGATTGCAGGTCGGCATCCTCTGCATAGGAGATCGTCAAATAGTAAATCGCCGGGCCTCCGCTGCTGTCGCTCGCAATCGCCGGTATGGGCAACTCCAGGGCCGTATCCAAAACAAGATCCCGGCCAACACAATCGATTGCATAGCCTGGCTGAACCTTTACCGAGTGAGCACCTCGTGGACCGGAAACGGCAAACCCGAACGCTATGCCCCAACTGTGCAGGCTGCGGTTGTGCAACCAGCGCAGCTCGCGGTTGTAGGTTTGAGCCGCCGTCAAATCATTTGCAGTGAGCCGCTGGTTGTGGAAGAAGGACGGCCGCTCCAACAAGGGAATGTCGTTAGTGATGCTCATCGCTCGCTTCTTTCAGAAACTCGTTCGTCACACCTTAAGGAGACTAATCTTGGTGTAGCTGCTAATTAACAGGCGAGGCGACGTGCGTGGCGGCGAACATCCACCGCTCGGTTCGACACCTACCCAGTTCACCGCCACCGGGAGCCTGAATCCCGTGGTACGTTGCATTGCGATCGGCATGGCATCCAACAGGGCCGCGCTAACGGGTGCAGTGCGCACATCAAGGATAAAACCCGTACTCGAGGACGATGTGATCCTGGCGAATGGACCCAGGAGCTGAGCTCTCTGCGCATAGGTTAGCGGGTTCGTCGCCTCTGCGAAACCAGACGTAGGACTCAACAACGGATGCTCGCTCATGGTTATAAAATAGAATGGCTTAAACGTATTGAAGCCGCCGGATGAAGTGTCGATCCGTACTATCCAACGCAAGGGTGATCCCTGAATCTCGATACTCCCTGCTCTGACCTGGCCAGCTGCGATATGCGGTCGGGTGAGGCTGCGTGCCACTCGGCGTACCGTCAGTTCCAAATCCGTCCAGGTACCTTTGTCGGTTACCCGCACTCGCGCCAGGGGGATCTCCTCCCCCAAACGAACGTCGTCAGCGAAACCGGGCGCCCTCGTGAAAGGGGTGGGGGAATCCCCAGCGTAAGACCACCGCCAGGCAGGCCGTTCCTGCCAAGCACTTGAACTAACTCCAGGGCAAGTATTGCTACTCAGGCCCGAGCCAAGCTCCGGGTCATGTCGAATCAGGAGGTCAAACCACCAGGCAGTCGCAATGCTGTTGAGCGGCGGCGGCGGCAACTCAACCTGTAACGTTTCAGACATGACGATCTCTCGTCCGGCGCAGTCGTAGGCCATTCCCTGGGTTACCACGAGGAATCGCGGATTAGTCGCGGTAAGTACTTCGTAGCCCAACGCGATACCCCAAACGCCGTGCAGTGCACGCACGTGTAATCCGCGCATACGAGCGTCGTAGTTGACGTCGTCCTGGAGGTCGCGCGCGGTCAGCAGCTGCCCGGCGTGATGACTGAGTCTTGGGTTTTGTTTAGCAGTTCGCGCTACCATTGGTTCCTCGATCCAAAGCGGTCTTAATTTCATGCACTCCTGGGGTCACCAGCACCAGACGTCCTACGCAGAGGTTTCCACATTGCGGGTCACCCGCTCCCCCAACCAACTCCAGATCTTCAACGTGATCGACACCTGAGGTCTGATCGATGACTTCCAGGATCTCCGAGCGATAGACATCTCTTCCGAAGGGCCAGCCTCGCCTTGCCGGGCCTCCTCGCAAGGGATCCAGGAAACGGTTCAGCGCTTTCACGACATCCTCAACTACTCGGTCACCTCGAACACCCATCTTCGTCACGACCGTCGCGCGTATCGACACTTGCAAGTACTTTGGTCCAACAGTTACCAACCGCGTTCCTACCAACCGACGGCGATCGAGGTACCGTTTCACGGCGGCCAGCAACTGCGGACTCGCCTCGGGCTTAGCGGCCGGCAACCATGGCACAACTGTCACCACCACAGTGCCAGGTGATTTGACGCAGGGCAGGTACGCATCCAACCCGGACCAGGCGCGAGCACGGGCAATTGGCGCGCCCGGTACGTCTAACGCAAGTCGCTCATAATCGAGTAGGGTGGTCGCTCGCTGGGGCGCAGAGCGAGCAAACACCCGCTCGGGCTCGAGCCCATCCAATGTCTGTGAGCTGCCCGGCGGTGCGAGTTCAAGCAAACGCTCATGTGCCCACAAGAGCTCAGCGGCACGTCCTGCTGCGTGGTCGAGTTCTTCTTCTTCAAGACCGCCAAGGCCTCGGCTGGCGTTTCGAATTGCAGCAATGTTGTCTTGGACGTCCTGAAGGTCAACAGTTCCCAGCAGAGCTTGATTGATAGTGTCGTCAACGCCTTTGAAGTGCCAGGAGACGTTAGCCGTAATGTTGCCGAGGCTGGCGGCGCAGAAGTCGTAACTTACGAGGACGGCAGCATCCTCAGGGACCACGCCTCCGCGTTCGCCGTCTCCGAAATTAATCTCGCCGTTAGTCGCGTCAAGCGTGAAATGAGCGTCGGTTCGATCAGACGCATCGAGATCGGGCCGTTGGCTCCATTCTTCTGTAATTCCGTTCGTGATGGTCCACAGCTTTGCCGTGCCTCCGGCAATCGGTGCGTGTGGCAAAACAAAGCTCTGGTCAGGCAGCCCCGTGCCCCAGCCAAGAAATGCAAGCGTAAGGATTAATGATCCAGGCTCAGTCGGTTTTGCAGCCTTGTATGCAAGCACGCGAGCCCGAGGTCCTTCTCCATCGGGAGTGAAAGCGAGGTTCTTGATCGCGCCCCGCTCGTCGAACCCTATGCTGAGATGACCGGACGTTCCTACTATCGGCGTCTGGCTGGGCATGGGTTTGACACCAGGTCTAATTTCAAAAGCAGTGTGAGCGGATTCAACTTGCTGGGCCAGAACGGCATTCAATTGGATGTCCAGGATGGTCGGTAGATAATCCAGCGGACCTTTCTCGAGTCGGCATCTGATATAGAAGAATCGTTTTTGCTTACCTAGCTCATCCTTAATGACGCCAAATCCCGGCGGCTTCTTCATTGCTTTCGGGAGCTTGATGTGTACTGGCCCGTCTAACGTGAATCCGCGCGTTTCATCGACAACCTGACCTTGTTCCTCATTGAGCGGTTGCCACTTTGATCCATCGAAGTAATCCCAGGCAGTACGAACACTGTGGTGGCGTAGCGTTTGAGGCGAAGCAACGCTCACCATGCTGTCCTCAGGAGGAGGGGCTTTCTCTTTACACCACGGATCAGTGGGCTCTAGTAGAGAACACTCGATTAGCGAACGCGGCGGAGAACATACAGACTCCTCGGTTTCTAACTCTTGCCGCAGTCGCTGCTTCTCCGCTTCATCGGATCGTGGACCGGCAAAATGAAACCGGCAGCTCACCTTCCCGTTGATGGGAAACTCTTGCTTGAAGCCCAGGTACAGTGCCGGCTGTTTTTCGGGATCTGCGGGCGGAGTGCCAGGTGGCTTCAACCCCCAGGGAGAAAAACCAAAACGGCCCTGTTCTACTCGCGTCTGATCGGTGTAAGTCTCACCGTCCACCGTCGTCTGCACTGCGACCAGCGATGAATCGATTACCAGTAAATCAGCGCTCGTTCGGAAGGGCAGTCGCAGGGTTCCTACAGTTGCCCTGAAGGTCATCCCTGCCGGCAAAAAAGAAGTAGCAGGAAGGCCAGGCTCTAGAGTGAAAGTCAGAACTACTTGTGCGGGTTGCGGTGGACGCGGCGGGAAGCCGATCAACCTCAGGAATTTGAGTCGACTTCGTGAGGAGATGTGATTCGTCCGGTAGATATCAGCTTCCACCATCCAGGCAAACAACTCGATCAAAGTAATGCCCGGATCGTGAACGTTGTGATCTGTCCAGCGGGCAGCGTAGCGAGGGACCAGGGCCCGCCCTTCTTCCACCAGGTCGGCCCAACTACGCGTATCGAGATTTGGTAACGGCAGTGGCATAAGCTAGCCTTCATTCCCCGCCAAAGTAACGCGCAGAGCTCCAGCAACGACGATTCGATCATCGGGCACTTGGACCACTTCCCCGTGTGGAGTACCCCCGAGGGTCAACTCAAGCGTTGCGATGTAATCAACGCCGGCGATGGCTTCGACAATTGCAGCCACATCGGATAAGTAAACATCGCGCCCAAAGGGCCAACCCTTTCCGTCTGGCCCACCGCTGAGCGGATTCAAGAAGTTTTGCAACCTTGCGGTGACGTCCTGTTGTACTGGTCCTGCGCGCTCGATGTTTTCGGGCGCAACCACGGCGACCACTCCTACTTCTAAATAGTCGGGACCAACTACATCGAGCTGACCGGCAATGCTAGCCGGCATACGGGCCGCTACGAAATTGTGGACCATCCGTCGCAGTTGAAAGGATGGTTGTGGCTTTGGATCTTGACTGTGCGGCATGATGACCAGCTTCACCCAACCGGGAGCGAAACGGCCGGTTGAATGGGTAGCGGGCAGAGCGCGAGCAACTGCTACGGCTGGTGAGGCTTCGCGCGCTATTGCCTCATAGTCATCAATCGACAGCGCTTGCCGGCGATTGCGGATCAATAGTGGACCACGGTCCAGTACCGCCGTTGCTAGTTCGCCATCAGCACCCCCTTCCGCGGCGCGTGGATTGGTAACCCCCTTCGCCAGTACTCCCGCAAGAATCTGATTAATAGCATTGGCGCCAACGTTACTCTGTAAGCCACCACCGGCACGGTAATACCGCGCCATGATGCAATCTGGTCCTACCGGAGGAATGCGACCATGGCGGTTGTCGCCAAACCCTATCCGGCCTCGGCTACGCTCGATGACGTAGTGCCGATCACCAGGCTCGGAAAAGAAAAGATTGGGCCGTTCCTGCCAACGCACCCATACCTGGCTGACTTCACCAGTCCGCCGATCAAAGACAGTGCGTAGGTCGGATTCCGACATCCCATGAGCTTCCAGATCCTGGATCAATAGCGGTAGCTCTACCTTCGCTCGCGCCCCCTCCGATTCCCGTACCTCGATCGCCTGGCCAGGAAGAACCGGCGTGTTTCTCAGAAAGTGAAGCTGATTGAGCTGACCGTTGCTTGATCCCAGAACCTCGTTCTCAAACGTCTGTACCTGAGCCGCCCAGACTGCGTTCAGGTATAAACCATTGAACTGCACGCCACGAGGCTCACCGTCCTCTTGCAACCTGGCGCGCACCCAGGTCCGTGGAGTACCGAAACGAGGCAAGTTCGCACGAGACACCTCAGCATTCGTGTACTCCTTGCTCAGAGCTGTTTTGGTAGTAATCACACCGGAGGAAGAATTTACGACTGTGATCAATTCCCCTTCCCCCTTCTCCTCAATAAATAATTGATCCCCCGGCAGAAACCGTGGGCCATCGCGCGGATCAGTGAGGTGCAGTTCCATCCCAGTCGCTTTCAAGACCGAGGCAGGTGGTGGACCAGGCACGCCGGGCCAGACAATTGACACCATTCCCGGAAGCGCCAGATCTTGTGTCTCGTCATGAATCGCAACGGACAGCCACGCCGAGCTGTCCCAGTACTCCCAGTGGAGTGCCGGACCCTGGATATCACCAGGCACCTCTTGTATGTCTAGAAATAAACTTATGAGATCGGCTGGAAGCGGTGCATCGAAACCCAGATAAAGTGTGGGAGTACGATCTTCAACCGGAGCGAATGGTTCGAAAGGCGCTCCCTGGCGCCGCGCGTCGTCAGTGCAATCGCGCCACTGGAAATCATTGTGCGTCAGGCAGATCTGTGGTGCCTCCAGTGAAGAATTGTATTGATATGCAATACGAAGTTGCTCCAGTGGCTTCGGCAGATACTCAACTATGACCATCGGATCAGACTTGGGGATGTTGATTTTGCGAGGACGGGCAAAAGCACCCCAGGCGATCCGAAAACGCAGCCAATAGCCTTCTTCCCCGTTTACCTTCGTGGGTTCGAGATGCGCGGGCAGATCAAATTCGACAGTGTTTAGGTCATTGAACGTAAACAGCGTCACTAGGTCGACTGCTGGCGCGTTTACACTCTGCCAGCGTTCACCATCCCAGCTTTCGGCGACCAGCGATACTTTGTCCGATGCGCTTTCCAAAGCCCCCAGCGTAGTACGTACCCCACGAGCGGCAAGAGTTATGTGTGCCCCTGGCTTCGAGAATGCCTCATCACTTTTAAGGTAGAAGCAATTGCCTGTCTGGGCCTGCTGAGCAAAAGGATAAAATGCCTTTGTAAGGTCGAGCTTCTGACCTTCGAAGTAAGCGGCCTCTGCTTCAATGCCACCCTTTTCGTTAGATCCGTGGAGACGTAACGTGAGGCTTCCAGATAAATCAAGAGGGTGATCAAATGGAGCATAGCCGGGTTGTGTGAGTAGCAAGTGATATCTGCCCATTGCCAATCCGGTCCATTCGCCCGCATTATCGTCGCGTTCCGTAGCGCGTGTGTCGGAGAAGTTTGGCCCATGTAGCTCGGCTTTTCCGCCACGGTCTTTGATGAACACTGGACCCTGGACTGTTAATTTGCCCTGACTGGCGGCTAGTGTCTTTTCGGAATCGAGAATGAATCTCCACAGCGGATTGGAAATAACACTGCGTGCGCTGACGCGATCGATGCGCGGCCAAACACGTCCCGACTGCGCAGGGATTGGTTTTTCTGTCCGCACCCGGATCCAGCACGACTTCAATCCGTTGACCGTGTGCTTTTTCGCGTCGGCGCAATCAGCAATCAGGCGTACGATCCCGCTGCGTGTGAAACCCTGGGTCCCGTCGAGGCTGTCCGTACTAATGGCCTCGATCACCGATTTGAATGGTTTAAACTCCTGCCACATTTCTCCTTGCCAGTATTCCCACAGGAGCGGAAGTGGCTCAGATCCTGTTGACGACAAAGCAAACTGGATTTCGAGAGTTGTTAAGCCCGCAAAAGCGAAAAGGGTTTCATGGGCCAGGTAGAGCTCATGCGGAATTGGCTTGAGAGATGTAAATAATGTGAAGGGCTGGCCTCCGATAACTGCGGCACTGTGGTCTGCATAGCTGTCTTTGCCGGGCCAGAGCGCAACTACCTCAGCCAGTCGCGCACCCACCAATGCAATATCAGTTTCTGTTTCAAATATCAGCGGCTCACTACGCCCAGCAACCTTCGCACCCAAACGCGTGTGCGCAGGAACGCGACTATCTCCCATATTAGCCATTGCCGTGAATGCAATCGGAGCGCGGCCCGCTTGAGAGGGCAGAAGACTCAGGCCCAGCATATCCAGGAACGCGAGCATGTTGCGGTCGGGAGCTTGATTGAGTCGTTCGATTAGAACCTGGTTGTACCGTCCAAACACCTGGAGGATTGCCTCGCCTGCTCCACCCGCAGCAGGCGACCAGTTTGGAACGTAACCCGGCAGCTTCGCCTGGAGCTCCTTTACGAGCGCCTGCTGATCACGCGAGTCGATAGGAGGAGTGGCACTCACGGTTGCTTGCCCTCCAAAAGGTAAAACGGGTAGACCAGATTGTAGAAAGTGTTCGTGGCTCTCACGCGGTAACGAATGTCAATCATTAAGCGGCCGACCGTAGGTTCGGCCGAAACCTTCACTCCAATGTTGTCGATGCGTGGCTCCCACAAGATCAACGCTTCTTCCACGCGATGCTTCGCCAAAGCCATGGTCGTGGTGTTGATTGGTTCAAAGGCAAGTGCCGGCAATCCCGCGCCAAAGTCCGGACGCATGATTCGTTCGCCGGGATTAGTTCCGAGGATGATCCGGATCGCCTCGCGAATATCGTCTTCGTAAGCAGACTGGGCCACTTCGCCAGCTGCATTGAAGGCGACAGGAAAACTCCAACCAATACCCAGAAACGCTTTGTCTTCTCCTCTATTCATAACGTCAACGTCTCTCGGCTAGAGCCCAATGACAACTGTTAGACAACCGGGCGGCGCAATTGCGCCCGGCGGGCCCACACATTGGGTAAGGTCGCCCACTCTTGCGGCAGGCCTGCCACCAATGAGGACACTAAGGCAGCCTTTAGTGATTGGCCCACCCACGTGGGGTTTCAGCACATCAACCATCGGGCATACCTGCACATCACCAACGCAAGCCGCCGGTAGTACGCCGATCAAGACAGTGGGGCAGCCAGGGCCGGTGATAACTCCACCGTGCATTGTTAAGTCGAGTACTCGCGCTGCAAATGCCATCCAATTTCTCCCGGTTAGCCAGCGGGGTTTATCAAGACACTTGGAACCTTGCCTGGCAGGCCCTGGATCACTATTCCGGCCGGCGTGAGGCTGATGATGTTGCCACCAGCCTGTAACACAATGCTCGCCGGAGTGATCGAGATCATGCTGCTGGCTCCGACCTGCAGCGTAATGGTTGTCAGTGAGGAGATCAGAGCACCTAAGGCGGACAGGTTGATAGTCGTTGGCCCAGGTGTCGGCACAGGAGCACTAGGACCTGCCTGAATCGTAACGCTTGGCGGAATCTCGCTGAATATGATCTGATTTCCTACTGGTGTCCGAAGCATTCGAACCTGTGTTTCCGGCAGTGGCAGCGGCGGCGGAGCAGTCGCATTCCAAAGAGAGCCAATGACATAGGGCGAGCGAATGTCACCATTCTCAAAGGCGACCAGAACCTCGGTACCGGGCATCGGTATGAAGTAAGTGCCATGAAGAATGCCAGCCATTGGCACCGCAACACGTGCCCAGGTCTCCAGTGGAAAGAGCGGGTCGACCGAGGACACCTTCACTTTCACACGCCCCAGGAACAGACCCAGAGGAGGCACATCGGGAAAAGGCATAACGACGCCTGTATAAACTCCGTAGAGTTGTTTCGGGCCGTTCTCTTCCAGATCCTGCAGCTTCTCGGCGAGAAAGCCTACGGGCGAATCCTTCATGGAATGATCTCCTTGCGTACTTTGAATGCAGTGCGATATCCGCTGCTGTCGATGGTATGAGTGGCGCTGGTCACGCGGTAATTTCCGCTAAAGTCTGGACCCAACCCATCAAGCTTGATGACAGCACCGGCGCGAATGCGCGGATCACCAACTGCCGTCCCACTGCCCGTGAGCCGGTTGTTCACCTTGTTGCGAAGCGTCCGCACCAGTGACATTGCGGCCCTCGCTATGTCTCCAGGCTTTTCAAGATTGACGTTAAGTAACGTCATCAGTGGACCACCTAGAGCAC